>NZ_JAIUMX010000025.1:0-36995 GCF_022565315.1 Cyclonatronum sp.
GACTAATACCACCCTCAAAGCCGCCCTTTCTTTCATCGGGCTTTTCGTTGCCGGTGTGGTGAGCGGCTATTTCCTGGCCGTTGTGAGCGGGGCCTCAACCGGCCTTCCTGCACAGCCGCCCGTTACTTCCGAAGCGCCGCGCCCTGACGTGCGAACCCCGGACGGCGAGTTCACTCCGGAGCTACAGGCCCGTATCCGCGAAATGCAGGATCACATGATCACCAACCTCAACCTGAGCGAAGAGCAGCAGCAGCCCCTGTTCGAAATGATCCGCTACAACCACTACGAGCGCCGCAGCATGATGCAGCAGAGCCGGCAGCAGTTTCGTGAATTGATGGAGCAGCACGATGCGGCCTTCCATGATCAGCTGGTAACCGTACTCGATGAGCGGCAGATTGTAATCTGGGATTCGCTCTACTCCCGCGAAGCCCAAATGAGGCGGCAGCAGCAGCAGCAGCGGGGTCAGGGGCAGGGTTCAGGTTCGGAAGGCGGCCGGGGCAGAGGCCAAAACTAAGCGAGTTTCTGAGGCAGGCCGCTTCCCGGCACATCAGTGAGGGCACCACAGCCATCACACCAAACATCCCTCACCATCCATCACAAAAAGCTCAGCCTTCCGCCTCAGCCCGCATCTTTTGGCATTCGCACTTCACCCCGTAATTCACGCACAGCTCGTGATCAGGCGGGGCCGAAAAACGGGCTTTGCAGCAGGCACGCCCGTGATGGATCATCAGGTGGCTCAGGTCAGTCCAGTTTTCGCGGGGGAAAAGCGCCATCAGGTCGCGCTCTATTTTTTCAGGATTGTTGTGCCGGCTCAGCCCGAAGCGGTTTGAAAACCGCCGCACATGCGTATCAACAACCACCCCAACATTTATCCCGAACGCGTTCCCAAGCACCACATTCGCCGTTTTTCGGGCGGCCCCGCGCATGGTCAGCAGCTCATCCATCGTCTGCGGCACCTCACCTCCAAACTGATCCCGCACGGTTATGGCGGTCTCCTTAACGGACTTCGCCTTGTTCCGGTAAAATCCGGTCGGGCGCACGGCCTCCTCCAGCTCCTCAAGGCTCGCCTCCGCAAATGCATCCACCGTCGGGTAGTCGCGGAACAGCTTTTCGGTAACCATATTCACCCGCACATCGGTGCACTGCGCGCTCAGAATGGTGGCAATCAGCAGTTCGAAGGCGTTGCTGTAATTTAGCTCACAGTGCGGGTTCGGGTAGTAAGTGTAGAGCTTGTTCAGAATTTCGAGGGCCCGGGCTTTCTGCTGCGCCGTTTTCCGCGGCAGCTTCATGCCGCGTGTGGAGGTCGGATCTTCGGGGATGACGGGTTTCTTGCTTGCTGCCATAAAATGTGCGTTGCGCTGTATTTTGAAAAAATAAGGTGATGTGTTTTTTACAGGGTGATGCGCACCTTGCCCCGAATAAACGCCGGGGTTTAGCGCCTTCCGATCGGACTGTTGCGCCTTTCGAGGCGGTCAAAACCGGGCAGGGCCTGGAACAGGCTCCGCATTTGGGAGTCGTTCACCCGAAGCGAAAACAGGAAGAATTTGAAATCCCCGAAGGGATTCCACTCAAAACTCATCGTCCAGCAGTGAAGGTTCCGGTCAACGCCGAAACGGGAGGGCGTGAGATCTTTCTGAATGAAATCGTAGCCGAGCGAGGTTCGGATGCGCCAGCCGTCGGTGAGCTGTATCATGATGTTGTCGGCATTGAGCACCGCTGAGCGCACCTGATTGTTGAAATTCACGAAGCGCCAGGAGTACGTAAACCGCAGCGAGGCCGACCACGGCACGCGGAAGTCCGGCACGGGGTCCTGATTAAAGCCGGGATCTATGCCGCGGAACATGGTCTGATCGAAGGCGTCGTAGAACCGGGGGTAGTACATGGGGCCGGGCCTTATCTGCGGCCCCCCGCCGCGCCCGCCGCCGCTCACCGTTGTACTCGCATTGATGTTGTACCGGGTGAGGCGCGCAAAGCGCCCGCTGTTTTCCCACAGGTATTCGTTGATGGCCACCCCGAGGGAATCCTGCGCATAGAAGTTGAAAGCCGCCCCCGCGTTGATGCGGATGTTTTGCAGGATGTTGGAGGAAAAGGTGAGGTTGAGTTCGCTCAGGCGGAACTGCTCAGCCGCAAAGTTGTAGCTGAGGGATGCGTTGAGGTTGTCGATGAGGCGCAGATTGCGTTCGTTGCGTTCGCCGAGGGAGTCGCGGCGCACCTGCTTGGTTTCCAGAATGTTGGACAGCGAAAAGCTGATGGCCCGCTGCTCACCCGCCCCGGGACCGCCCAGTACACCGCGCTCAAAAATAGAATAGCGGCGGGTGTTGCCCAGCGTATCGGTTTCAACTTCGCGGAAATAGCCCCAGAAATCCGAAGAAAAATCCGGCTGATAGGTGAAGGTTACCGACGGCCGCATGGTGTGCCGGAAGCGTTCAAAACTTCCGATGCGGGCTTCCGAAACCCCGTAAACAGCCGTGTTGAAACTCATAGAAGTGCTGAAGGTGCGCGCGGCCGTAAATCCCTGCTCGATGCGGTCTTCTACCCGGTTGGTTTCGGGGTTGAAGTCTTTCCGGATGGTGTCGGGGTACCAGAACTCGTTGATTCGCCCGCCCGCGGTGATGTTCAGAAACTCGCTTGTGGTAAGCTGCGTGCTGAGCTCGGCCCGCTGACTTAGCCCGTAGCGCACATGACCAAGTTCACCGGTTGCCTCGCGGTACCTTGAGGGAGAAAACAGCGCTTCAAACCAATTAATGTCTGAAATCGGCTCTCCCTGACTGTCGCGTAGGGGGGTGAAATTGAAGCGGGATGAAAACTGCCCGCCGTAGGAAAGGCTCAGGGTTTCGTACCAGCGCTGATCGCTTCCGCCGCGCCGCCGTTCAAACGGGTTGAAGCGCCGGAAACTGTAGTTCGCATTCGGCCCCTGAAACTGCACCTGATTGGTGGCGAAGTTCTGCGACTGCTGCATCGAAACGCCCAGGGTGTACAGCCCGTCAGGGTGCCGGTAGTTGAAACTCGCCCGCGAGCTTGTTGAAGTTTCCGCCCGTTCGTTGATGTCGTAGCTGTTGCGCCGGAAGTAATCGGCCGTACGCAGGTTGATGTTGGCCGAGAGGTTCGCAAAGGGGTTGATAGTCTGCTGATGGTTGATTTCCAGCCGCCGGTTGATTGTACGGCTGAAATCCGGGTCGGTGCTTTCGAGGCCGCGCTCGCGCGAGTAGCCGATGCGCACGGAGCCGGTGTAGCTGCCGCGCAGGGCGTAGTTGGTGGTGCCGTCGGCGAAGAAGGTGCCGCTCGTGTACACGTTGGCCCGCACACTGCCCGTGAGGTAGTCGTTGAAGTACTGAAACCAGCCCACGTTTTCGATGCCGAGCCCGCGCGTTGACTGATCCTGAAGTACGAGGCTGGGCTCGAGCAGACCGCTGCGCCGCTGCTGAAGCCGCGAGGGCAGGTACCCGAACGGAAAGATGACGGGGTAGGGGATGTCGAGCAGGTACAGCTGAGCCCCCACGAAAAAGACTTCTTCCTCATCCACCATTTTCATCCGTCTTGCCCTGATGTAGTAGTGCGGATGGTCGAGTTCGCAGCTGGAAAAAATGGCATCCTCAATAAAAACAACGTGCGGGGTAGGCGCTTTCACGGCAGTACCGGTGAGGGTGCCCTGATCGATACCGACGCGGGCTACATCAAACTTGCCCTGCTCGGTAACGAAGTTGAACATGATGCGCCGGCTCGTGATTTCATCGCCGTCGCGGGTGAGGGTGGGGATGCTGAGCGTATCAACCGGTGCGGCGAACGGACCCTGCCGCGTAATCCAGCGGCGGAACAGGGCGGAGGCGTCGGTGGTATCGACCGGCAGGCGCCGGGCTTCGGCCGTAGCCAGATTTTTCTCAAGGTCGAGGGTGATGGCGCCGGCCGTAAGCCGCCCCGAGGGATGCGCAACGCGCGCGTTGCCGTAAAGATCGGCCGTGCGCCTGCCGTCGAGCCGGATCACCAGCGAATCGCGGGCTGTGAAGCTGATTACATCGGTGAGGCCGCCTTCCTGCCCGGCTGCGCTTGCCTGCTGAGCCGGAGCCGGAGCTGAGCCGGGGGCGCCGTCGAAATCGGGATTGGTGATGAAGTCCGGCCGGCCGTCGGGGGCCGCCGCCGCCGGTAGCGTATCAGGCAGTGCCGGGGCTTCGGGCGGAGGGAGGGAGTCGGGCACGGCCGCAGCAGTGGTGTCGGCCGGCGCGAAGCGGAAATGAGTTGCAGCGCCGAAAGCCGGATCAGGCCCGGCGGGCATCATCCCGATAACAAAAATCCCTGAAACAAACAGGCTTAGCAAAAAAAGGAGCGCTGCGGGTACAGCGCTCCGAAAGGGGACCTGATTTTGAGAAACCGGCGACAAGGGTAAGGATTTTGGCGTTAAAACTTTCATGAGCCGGTAATGTTTTGGCAGGCGGCCCGCGTCAGTACACGGGCCGCAAAATCCGGTACCTCAATTCGGCTGCACATGCCCCGGCACTGACTGTAAGGCCAAAGCCTGCAGGGCGGTGGCGCTGCTGTTTTCAGCCGGGATATGAAAAGCTGTTCACGCACAAAAAATCAGGAATGCTGCTTTAGAGATTTTCGAGGGCCAGGGTGCCGGCACCGAGCAGGGCCGCTTCATTGCCCAGCAGTTCCGGGATTACTTCAAAATCGCTTCGGAAAGGCGGCATCAGCCGTTCCATTGCTGCCTGAAAGCACGGCTTGAGGATATGATCGCCGGCCTGCGCTACGCCGCCGCTGATCACAATTTTCCGGATATCGAGGGTGTGCACGTAGTTCACAATGGCGTAACCGAGCTTGCGGCCGGCATCAGCCAGGATATCGCGCGCCAGCTGATCGCCGCGGTTGGCTGCTTCGCTGAGCTGCCGCGGCGTCATTGCCTCAAAATTTCCGGCATAGGTTTTATACAGTTCGCTCTCCGGATTCTTGCGGATTTGGTCAGCCGCGCGCTGACTCAGGAACCGCTGCCCGAGATAGGCTTCGATGGCACCGGGCACCGTGCTGTTGCAGGCCGCGCCGGCGTAGTCGATAGAAACGTGGCCGAGCTCCGCCGCCGCGCCGGTAGCACCGCGGAAAATCTTGTTGTTAAAAATGATGCCGCCGCCCACGCCGGTGCCAAGCGTAATCATAATGAAGTGGTCGTAAGGCTTGCCCGAGCCGAAACGCGCTGAACCAAGCGCCATCAGGTTGGCGTCGTTTTCCACAAGTGCATCGAGGCCGGTTCGTTTTTTCATTTCGGCAGCAAGCGGAACCACGTTCCAGCCCTTGAGGTTGGGCGGATTTTGCACAGACTTGCGGTCGAGGCTTATCATGCCCGGGGCACCAATGCCCACGCCCAAAATGGTTCCCTCTGCATCGAGCTGCACTTCTTTGATGAGGCCCGCCATGCGGTCGAGCGTAGCCTCAAGCCCCGTGTCGGCTTCAGTCGGGATGGATACTTGTTTCAAAACACCTTTTTCGGGGTGTACAATGCCGGCCTTCATATTCGTGCCGCCAAGGTCAAAGCCAATGGATACGTTCATAAAAGGATATTATTTGGGTTGATGAAGGGAGTAAGTAAGGGCGCCGGCCGTTCGCTTAGCGCCTTTCCCTGAATTCATAAATGACCTCGCCGGGCCTGCGCATGCCGTACTCTTCGCGGGCTATGCGCTCAAGCTGTGCGGGGTCGTTTTCCAGGGCCTCAATTTTTTCTTCCAGTATTTTGGTTTCAGCCTGCAGCAGCTCAGTCTGCTGTTTCAGATCGCTGTATTGTTTTTGAAGCTGATATCGGGTTAACAGGCTGTGATCATCAAAAAAACCAATCCAAATGAGCACAAAGCCGGCCAGCAGAAACAGCAGGAAGCGGCTTTTCCATTGAAGGGGGTTGAAAACGGGTTTCATGGAGGGAAGGATTTTTAGAGGTTCACGGCCTTCTAAAATAGGGCTTAGTCGTATATTGTGAAAGCTGCGGTTTTGCCGCCGAGGCGCTCATTTTGTGCCATTTTGCCGAAATTTCCACAAAACCGGAAATCTGTACCGCTTCCCTTTTCTCTCAAAGCCTGCTTTATGATGCTGCGTCCCTTTTCTGCGCCCCGCCCCGCTTTCCGGGCCCCATCTCACTGTGCCGGCGGCCTGACCGGAACCATGGACCGGTCTGTGAGGCCTTCCTCCGAAAACCCGGCACGCTCAGCTTTTTTTTCTTTTCGGGGGATGTGTTTCCGGCTGCTTCTGCTGCTGTTGCTCGTTGCAGTTTTTCCGGCTGCGGCCCTCTCCGTTCACCGGAACAGCGCCCCGGCCGATACTTCCACCGTGGAGTGGATGCAGTTTTTTTTCAACATGCCGGCCGATACGAGCCTCTCCCGAAACGGCACCCGGGTAAACGACAGTCACGACCTCATCGGCACGCTCACCGATCTGATTGAGGCCGCGCGCTACAGCGTGGATGTGGCCGTCTATGATTTTCAGAATCCGCGGGTGGGTCAGGCGCTGGCCGATGCCCGTGCGCGCGGGCTCCGGGTGCGGGTTATCATCGATCAGGGCAACCGCGACCGCCGAGCCGACCTTACCGACAGCCTGTGGGAAATGCTGCGCGAAGGGGATGTAATTGTGATGGACGACAACGGAACGGTGTACTGGCCCGACGGCCGGATTGAGCGGAACCGCATCCCCGGTTCCACGAGCTTTATGCATCACAAATTCGCCGTGATTGATGCGCAAAGCCCCGACCCGGACGACTTCTACACCTGGGCTGGCTCCATGAACCTCACCTACACCGGCCCCTACAACACCAACGTGACCTACATGATTAAAGACAGCGGCATAACCCGGGCGTTTGAGGAGGAATTTAACATCATGTGGGGCAGCGAAGGTGCCCTGCCCGACCCTGCCCGTGCCCGGTTTAAGCGGCACAAGCCGAACGTTTCGCGGAATCAGCACTGGGTGGGCGATACGCCCGTGGAGCTGTATTTCTCGCCCATGAACAGCGCCCGCACCAAGCCGGGCATAAGCGACCGCGTGGTTGAGCTGGTTGAAAACGCCCGCTACGACCTGGCATTTATGGCGTTTTCCATAACGCCGGGCATTCCGATCAGTCAGGCCATTTGGGCGCGGAGTGCGCAGGCCGATGTAACGCTGAGCGGGGTTATCGACCGTGCCTTTTTTGGCCGCTACCGCGCGCAGGGCGAAATCTGGACCGTGCCCGAGGCCCGCATGTTTGGCCGCAGCGTGCTGCCCGGCCGCGAGCTGCGCAAGCTGCACCACAAAACCCTGCTGATCGACGCCTTCACCGACGCCCCCGATGCGGTGCCCGTTGTGGTTACCGGCTCCTACAATTTCTCTGCCGCCGCTGAATTTGCGAATGATGAGTTCATGCTCATCATTCACTGCGGGCTTGTGGCCAATCAGTTTGTGCAGGAGTTTGCCGGCGTGAAGGCCCGTGCCCGGGGCGAGGCCGAGCCGCCGGTGCCGGCTATGAGCCCCGATGCCTGGTACCGCGTGGCCTCCGTAACCGACGGGCAGCTGTTTGAGGTGGAGCTCACACCGAATTTTCGGTACCCCGTAAGCCTGATCGGTGTTGATGCCCCGCGCCTTTTTGCGGGCGCGGCAGACAGCTCGCACTATCATGCCGGTGCTTCTGCTGCGTTTTTGAACAACCTGCTTTCGGGGAAAGAAGTGCGGTTGGAGGGCCCTTACGGCGGGGTTCCGGAAAACCGCTTCAGCCGGTTTCATGCGTATGTAACGGCGCGGGATTCAGCCGGCAACGAAACTTCGGTTAACCGGGAAATGCTGCTGAACGGCATGGCGGCCTACAGCCGGTTCAACGTGCAGCATCCGGATTCTGCAGCGGCATGGCGGGCAGTAGCCGGGCAGGCTGAGCGGGCCGGCCTTAACCTGTGGGCGCAGCCGGAGAAAATCGGCACCCGTGTGGGCCGCGCTACTGAGGACCTCTCGGCGCGGGTGCGGTCAGCGCCGGACTTCCCCATTAATCTGAACACTGCCCCGCTTGAGGATCTCGTGCTGCTGCCCATGATCGGCCCGGCCCGTGCACAGGCCATTATCGACCACCGAAACGCACACGGACCCTTTACTGAACTCGACCACCTGCAGCGCATCCGCGGTATTGGTCCGGCCATTGTGGAGCGCATCAGCGTTTTTGTGGTGCTGGAGTGATCCGCCCGGAAGTTGGCACGCGTAAGGCACGGATTTTGGGAGACCGGACTGCTGACTGTTGACCGCAGACCGCAGACCGGAGACCGCTGACGGCTGTCCGCACAGTGCGCGCCTTCTCTTTTGACCGCTGCCTATCCCCTAAAAAGCACGGAACCTGCCGTAGGTTTGGGATTTTTCACAAGCACGAAAAACAGTGATGCCCACGGAGTTCACCCCCAAAAAAAAGCACGCACCGGTGAGATGCGTGCTTCGGTTTTGAGATCGTGTTGGGATGCCCGGGGGCTTAGCGCGGAATGCCGGATGTAAGCTCGGAAACCCGCAGCTCGCCTGAGACGATTGCGCCGTTTTGGTATGTGCCTACCCAAACGTCGTACTGCCCGGTGCGCGGGTTATCGAAGCGGACGAAGGGGTTCAGGGTATTTGAGGTAGCGTCGTCGTTGCAGTGCCAGCTTCCGTCGGGTGCGTTGATGATGAGGGTGGTGTCGTTATCTGAATTGTCGGCCACGAAGAAGAAGTGCAGCAGCGAGGAGCTGCCATCCCAGTGGAGGCGGAAATCGGGGGCGGTTGACGCATAGCCTACGCAGCCGCTGCCGAGGCTGAGGTTCCAGACATCGTTGAAGCCGCCGGCATTTATGCGCACGCGGTGCGGGTCGGGCGTGAAGCCCGCCTGCAGGTTCGCGGTACCGAAGTGCGGGCTGAGGGTCCAGTCGAGGCCGGTAGAAACGGGCTCTTCATAGTCATCATAATAGAAATCGTCCTCAAAATCATCGTGATACTGAAACTCTTCGATGTAGCCTTCGGAGATTTCGAGGCGTCCGTGCACCGGATTCCCGGGGTTGAAAGTGCCGAGCCAGACCTGATAGCGTCCGTTAGCGGGGTTGAGGATGTTGACTCCGGGGTTGAGGTTGCCGGGATGGACGTCGTCGTTGCAGAAAAAGAAGCCGGCCGGGTCGCGCACGAGCATGGTTGCGTCGCCGCCTTGTGCGCCGGCACGGAAGAAGAACTGAAGCTGATTGCCGCCACCGCTCCAATCGAGCTCTACGCTTGGGGGTGATGAGACAAAACCTACACAGTTGTTGTCGGTTTCGTCCTCAAGGCTGATGGTACCGCCTCCTGACGCCTGTACCGAATGCGGATCGGGCAGGAAACCGGAGCGCAGGCTCACACTTCCGAAGGCCGGGCGGGCGCTGAGGCGCAGCTGTGCGGGGCTTGCGGTGAAGCGGAACGTGGCCTGATCTTCCTCAACCTGATCGCCGGCTGTGTCGAGCTCGGTAATCAGCAGTTTGCCGTCAATGAATTCTCCGTCGCGGTAGGTGCCCACCCAAATGTCGTAGCGGCCTTCGGAAGGATTAAAGAAAGTGATGCCGGGATTGAGGGTGCCGGAGCTTTCATCGTCGTTGCAGTACCAGCTGCCGTCGGGCGCGTTGATGATGAGGGTGGTATCGCCGGAATTGTCGGGCTGGAACCGGAAGGTTACGTAGCTGCTGCTGCCGCTCCAGAACAGCTGTGCATCGGGCCGCTGATCGGCATGGCCGATGCAGTCGCTGCCGAGGTAGGATACATCAACCGAGCCGCCGGCGGTGATCTGCACGGTGTGGGGGTCGGGTGTAAATCCTGCCCGAAGCCTGTGGGTGCCAAAGTGCGGTTCGCCGTTTATATTGAGGGCAAGACCGTGCTCAATGCCGCTGTCTCCGTGGATGTAATCCCAGGAGGTGTAGATATCTTCAGCTTGCATAACAGCTGCAATCAGCTGAATGCTGAGAATGCTGCCAAGCCTGCCGCCGGTATCCTGTTCGGTACGCACATACGTTGGCAGACCGATAAAAAGGCCGTCTTTATCGAGGGCGATACCGCCGCTGCTGCCCGGCGAAAATTCGGCGTTGGTTCTGATCCACTCAGGCAGGCGCTGCCCTTGTATTTCTTCGTACTTAACCGAAGAAACGATGCCCTGCGAGTAAACAAGCTCGTTATCGCCTATGCCGGGAAAAGAAAGGATGGAAATCGGTTCGCCCCGGTTGATTTCATAATCCATTTCGGGTAATTCCAGCGGCTCGAGAGCCAGCCAGTTACGGTGCGCTCCGAGGCGTACCTGCTCTGCACTAACCGCGTTGCCCTGCATATCGGTTGAGATCACGTAAACCGCGAAATCGTATTCCATAGAGTACATCAGCAGGCTTGCTTTATAGGTCGGGCGGGCGGGTTCAAAAATATCGTGCAGGGTGTGAACTTCTATATTGGTGTGCCCCTGAACCACATGCCGGTTGGTGAATACAAACGGCATATCTTCGATTACAATAATGGAACCCGAGCCGGTTGAAACAGGCGTAACGATCTGTGCTGCGGCAGTCGATAATGCGTTGATGTCAGGCCCTGAAGAAGTGCGCTGAGACTGCTGAGCTGAACTGCCCTTAGCGGTTTGCGCTTGTAGATCGGGGGTGGATGAAAATACTATTGCTACTGTTAACAGCAGCCCGGCAAAGTGGTTTAGCAGTAGATTCATAAGTCCTTTTTTGGGGTTGTAAATACGGTACGTGGGCTTAATTTAAGGAATTGTATTCTTCTAATTTATCCGTAAAAAGTCGGGTTTAAAACAGGCAATTTTTAGTTGCGAATAAAAAAAGCGCAGCGGTGTATATAATAAATAAACGACAAGAATGATGAATGCGGAAGCAACGGAGATCAGGCCTGAAGTGGTAAGCCGGTTGAAGAACGGTGATAAATCAGCATTTAAGGAAGTGGTGAGCCGGCTGCAAAAGCAGGTTTATTATCACGCGCTGATTGTTGTGCGTTCACATGAAGATGCAGCCGATATTTCGCAGCGCGCCTTTATCGTGTTGTGGGAAAACCGTGCCCGGATAGATAGCACACGGCCGCTGTATCCCTGGCTGTACACAGTGCTGAAGCGGCTTAGCCTGAATCTGCTGCGCGATGCCGGCCGCCGGCCGTTTGACCGCCTCGACGATAGGCCTGCATGGCTGAGCCCTGCTTCTGATGAACCGGGACCGCAGCAGCAGCTGGAACGAAGCGAGCAGGCGAAGCTGCTGAGCAGATGTCTCGGAAAACTTAACCCCGGCGATCGGGAGATGCTGGTTCTGAGGGAGATCGAGGGCCTCAGCTATGCGGAGCTGTCAGAATGGCTGCAAATCCCGAAGGGCACGGTGATGTCACGTTTGTATATGGCAAGAAAACGACTGAAAAAAGAACTGGAGGAAGCAGGATATGAGTACCCCTGATGAAACAAGCGAGAAGCTTCAGTACCTGATGATGGCCGCACTCGACGGCGGGCTGAATACCAAAGAACAAGCTGAGTTCGAAGCACTGCTGCAGGCTGATGAAAGGGCACGGCTTGAATTTGAAACCCTGAAACGAAATCAAAACAGCATGAAAAATTTGAAGTTAACGGAGCCAACTCCGGAATTTTGGGACGCCTGGAATCAGCAGCTGTTTACACGCATTGAGCGGGGTGCCGGCTGGGTGCTGTTCACGCTTGGCGCCCTGGTAGTGCTGCTTTACGGAGCCTGGATGATGCTGGAGGAGCTGCTTGCCGACCCCGAATTAGCCTGGTGGCTGAAAGCAGCTGTTGTAATGCTGGTTACCGGAACCCTTATCCTGCTGGTATCGCTGGTACGTGAGCGCTGGTTTCTGCACAAACAAGAACGCTATAAAAATATAATCCGATGAAAATTGTAACGACTTCAGAAATAAGCGGCTTCGAAATTACCGAAACCATAGGGCTGGTGCGCGGCAATACGATTCGCGTACGGAACATTGGGCGGGACATCCTGGCTTTATTGCGTATGCTTATCGGGGGCGAGGTGAACGAGTACACCAAAATGATGGGAGAAGCCCGTGAGCAGGCTCTCGACCGCATGACCATTGAGGCTCAAAGCATGGGGGCTGATGCCATTGTGAATGTGCAGTTTACAACGAGTTTTATTATGTCGGGTGCGGCAGAAATTCTTGCTTATGGTACTGCGGTGAGGTTGAGACGTAAATAGGAAATGGCAGGTAAAAACAAAGTGGTTTTCAGCTGAAATTGCTTTGAATCGGGCGTTTGTAAAGTTATATTTCGGCATTAAAACTCTGAAATAGTATGCTCCTTTCAAAAGCCTGTATTTACGGAATCCGTGCTTCGCTGTACATCGCGGCTGTTCGCCACGATGAGCGAAAATTCGTACCCATCCACATCATCAGCGACAGGCTTGAACTGTCGTTTCATTTCCTTACCAAAATTCTGCAGCAGCTCACAACTGCGGGCCTGCTGGAGTCATACAAAGGGCCCAACGGCGGGGTAACCTTCAGCCGTGATGCAAAGGAAATAAAGATCATCGAAATCATTAAAGCGATCGATGGCGATAAGCTTTTTACGGAGTGTATTCTGGGGCTGCCGGGTTGCGGACACAACCGCCCCTGCCCGATTCATGAAAAATGGGGGCAGACCCGTGAAGGGCTGAAGATTCTGTTTGAAAACACCAGCCTTCATGAAATTGCAGATAAAGCCGCCCGCGAAAACCTGCGGCTGTCTGATAAGCTCACGATGGAAGAAATTCTGAAGGGCGGCATCATAAGCAGCTGAATTAAAAAAAACAGATCCGAGGATCTGCTTTTTTTATGATTGAAAACGGGAGGAAGGCAGTTTACAGACAGCTTACCGGGTGCTGATATCGTAGTAGATTTCCGCGCCGGGTCCGGGCGGGATGCCTAACAGGAAAATCATCACAAAGAAGAGCAGCATCCACCCGATCAGGAAAAGGATACTATAGGGCAGCATCATGCTGATGATGGTGCCTATGCCGAGGTTTTTGTCGTATTTGGTGGCAAAGGCAAGGATGAGGCCGAAGTAGCTCATCATCGGGGTGATGATGTTGGTTACTGAATCACCGATGCGGTAGGCAGCCTGAATTACTTCCGGACTGTACCCGATCAGCATGAGCATGGGCACAAAGATGGGTGCCGTAACGGCCCACTGTGCGGAAGCTGAGCCGAGCATCAGGTTCACGAAGCCGGATATGAAGATGAAAAACACAAACACCAGCGGACCTGTCAGGTTCATATTTTGAAGGAAGTTGGCGCCGTTAACGGCGAGAATCTGCCCGAGGTTGGTCCAGCCGAAGTAAGCCACAAACTGTGCGGCGAAAAACACGATCACGATGTAGAGCCCGAGGGTACTCATCGATTTGGCCATGCCGTCAATCACATCGCGTTCAGAGCTGATGGTGCCCGTTATGCGTCCGAAAACCACACCCGGGATGATAAACCCGATAAAAATGAGGGCTACAATCCCGTTCAGGAAGGGCGTAATCGTAGCCGGGAAATCTGTCACGGTCGGATCCGGATTCCGCAGCACCCCCCACTCGGGAATTACCATTAGGGCAAGTACTCCAAACATGGCAACTACGGAGATAAAAGTCCAGAACAGCCCTTTGCGTTCAAGAGCGGTGAGCGGCTCCATGCCTTCGTTGGCATCGAGCTTTTCTGATGCGATGGAGGGGTCGTAAGGTCCGAGTTTTGGCTCCACAATATAAACAGTGACCCACGTACCAAGGGTGGAAATCACAAAAACGCTCACGAACATAAAGTAGTAGTTCACGGCGGCATGCACATCGTAGGTCGGGTCGATGAGGCGTGCAGCTTCCTGTGTGAGACCGGCCAGCAACGGATCGATGGTGCCAAGCAGCAGGTTGGCGCTGTAGCCGCCCGAAACCCCGGCGAAGGCCGCAGCCATACCCGCCAGCGGATGGCGCCCGAGCGAGTAAAACACGACGGCACCGAGCGGCACCAGTACCACATAGCCCAGCTCAGAGGCTGTATTTGAAATAATCCCCGAAAACACAATGGCAAATGTTACAAGAATCTTCGGCTGAAGCACAAAGTAGATCGGTTTCTTGATGAGCCGCAGAATGACCGGGTCGCTGTCGTTAATAGTTGGCTGAATGGTGAGTGCTTTGAGCACAATCCCGCGGATGGAGGTCTTGATCAGCCCGGAGTGCTCGGCTACACCCACACCAAGCAGGGCAACAAGCACGGTACCGAGTGGTGCAAAGCCCGTGAAGTTGGTTACCAGATTGGCAATGATACGGCGCAGGCCTTCGGCATTCATCAGGCTTACGGCTTCGATGATGCCGTCGGGCGAGCGCCCTCTTGTACCCTCAGGCCGCGGATCTTCAACGGCAAGGCCAAGAAGATCGGCCAGACCGCTAATTAAAATTACCCCGACGCAAAACAACGCAAACAGCGTAACCGGATGCGGCAGCAAGTTGCCAAGCCATTCTACAGCGTTCAGAAAACGGGTGAACCAGTTGCTCTGTGTGCTGCCGCCGGTGTTGGGGGAACCCTGATTGGAACTCATGGAGATAAGGTTTCGGGAAGGATAAGGGGATCAGATTGATGATTTCAGCCGCCGGAACCGATCAACAGGTGCAGCCGGCGTTTTTGGTGATGTGCTCCCTGCTCTCAAAAGGGCTTGAAGCCATCACACGAAAACATAAAAAAAAGCCTGCACCCGTTTGGATGCAAGCTTTGAAACTACAAAAAAATGGTTCAGAATAAAATAAAACCGTGAGGGCTTGTGGCTGGCACTTAGTTGAGCCGGATTGAATCGGAAGCCTGAAGCCACACCGCCCGCCAGCTTTCGGTGAAAGGATTGTTTTCGGGCGGCATATCGCGGTAGCAAACAGAAAGCGCCACAGCACCTGATGCAGTATAACGGCAAACCAGCATCGCATCGCCGGCGAAATGAGCCACTTCCAGAGCTTCTCTGCCGTGTATGCGGATGTTACGGGAGTCAACCTCATTCGTGGCAGGATCAACGGGCCAGAAGCCGGCAGGCTCGCCCGCATCCCGTGCCTTACGCCAGCCGCTGAGAATACGCTCCCGCGCAAATGCGCGACCGTCGAGCCGGCCCGGGTTGTCAAAAACCGTTACTTCAAATGCGAAGGCAGGCAGGCTGATTTCCCCACCGGTTTGAGGCATATAAAGCCGCACATCAGGGCCGGTGATGCTGAGCCTGCGTCTGAAATCGGCGCTCTGCCCCTGAAGGTCAAGCCGGCCGCTGGTCGGATATTTAAACGCAAAACCTTCTCCCAAAAACTGCTGAACATCTGAGGTAGGGGGCTCACCGGGCCGGTTGTCTGAGCAGGCATTCAGAATCAGCGTGGCCGAAAGCAGGGTAAGTACCAAAATAAAGGCGCGGAAGTTCATGTTTTTCAATAATGAAGAAGTGATAATATGATGGCAAAATAACAGATGATGTTTAAACAAGAAAGCCCCGGCATACATTCACTTCCGGGCGTGAATGAAGCTGCCGGGGCCACATTTAAATCTTGTTTGAGGCTTAGCCTACCACAGCAGCAGTTTCATGCAAAAAACGCTGCCGCCTGACTTGAGAAACTCACCGGTTTCCACTTCGATGATTTCAAACCCGGCATCCTTCAGCGCTCTGGTGGTTTGTTTCGCGCCGCTCTGGATAATCACGTGCTTGCCGTCGGGGCATGTAGCGTTACAGGCAAACTGCTGAAGCGCTTCTTCTTCAGGCGCTTCAATCACGTTCGTGAAAAGACTGCGGATCAGTTTTAAGCCTTCCGGCTCAAAAGCCTTGGGGTAAATGAGCACGCTGTCTTCATTCAGCACGCAGAAGCAGGTGTCGAGGTGGTAGAACTGCGGCTTGTGCAGGGCCAGTGCGACAACCGGCACTTCAAAAGTTTCGGAAATAAAATCGTAGGCATCCTTAGAAGTACGGAAACCGTAGCCACCCCACAGCAGCCGGCGGCCGGGGTGCCAGATGCCGTCGCCCATCCCTTCAAAAATCGGCAGAATTTCGCCGTCGAGGTGGTGGCGGGTGTAGCCCTGCTCGTCGTACCAGTCCGCAAAGTGCGGTACCTCCGGCTGCCGGTACGGGGAGTTCATTATGCTCATAATTACCTCATTGGTGCCGTCGGGCTTGCAGTAGGGCAGGCTTTGGTTGGCGCTGAACACCATATCGGGCAGGCCGGGCTTGCCTTCCATTTCCACGACTTCCAGGCCGGTTTGGGCGAAGGCATTACGAACCTGCTCCCACTGCTGCAGGGCTTTTGCTTTATTTACCTTGCCCACGAAGCCTTCCATGTGGGGGTTAATCACGTAATCAATCGAAAAGTGGTCGGGGCGAACCATCAGTACACGGCCGGGAGCGGGGAGATCCGGCAGATCTGAAAGTTTAAACTTAAGCTGTGATGCGCTTGTAATGACGTTTGACATGTTTTTGAAATTATGATGAGCGTTTAAGTGCAGGCTTTGGGATAATGAGCGTTATTGCCCGCAAATGCGTTTCAATAGTTCCAAAACACAGCTCATTTCCCGACGAATCAATTGGTATTATGCGGCCCGGGCGGCTGCCTTTTTGCAGCACTGCCCAAAACCTCAAAAGATACGTATTTTATACTGTGAAACCCGCGCAGCAAGCCGCCTGAAGCCTGTTTCTTCATCCAACTTAATTCCCTGCTTTTCATGTTAACACCTCAGCTGCTCAGCCAAATAAGCCCCTTCGAACTCCGCGCCCGGCAAATTGTGGAGGGCTTCCTCACCGGCCTCCATAAAAGCCCTTATTATGGTTTCAGCGTGGAATTTGCCGAACACCGGCCCTACAACCGGGGCGACGAAATCCGGCATATCGACTGGAAGGTCTTCGGCAAATCAGAGCGCTACTTCATCAAGCAGTATGAGGAGGAAACCAACCTGCGCTGCCATGTGGTGCTCGATGTGAGCAGCTCCATGCTGTTCCGCTACCACGGGCAGTGGACCAAGCTCGGCTACGGCGCCCATCTCGCGGCTTCGCTTTTTTATATGATGCACAAACAACGTGATGCCT
Source organism: Cyclonatronum sp. (assembly GCF_022565315.1). Lineage (NCBI taxonomy): Bacteria > Pseudomonadati > Balneolota > Balneolia > Balneolales > Cyclonatronaceae > Cyclonatronum > Cyclonatronum sp. The sequence goes on from NZ_JAIUMX010000025.1 coordinate 17,009, forward strand.
GCGGCCTGGTTACCTTCGATCAGGATCTCGGGGAGATGCTGCCGGCCAAAGCCTCGGCTTCACACCTGCGCTTCCTGCTCACCCGCCTGGAAGAATTCACCAAAAGGGAGCCCTCGGCCGGGCTGAACCGCCGGACCGCCTCCGCAGAGGTGCTGCACGAAATAGCCGAGCGCCTGCACCGCCGGAGTCTGGTAATCATCATCAGCGACCTGTTCGAAAATATGGAAGGCCATGAGCAGCTGCTCAACGCGCTCAAGCATCTGCGGCACCGCAAGCACGAAGTGGTGCTGTTCCACATGCTCGAAAAACGCAGCGAGCGTGACCTCGACTTCCCCGACGGACGCTACCTCTTTCAGGACCTCGAAACCGGCGATGAAATGGACCTCACGCCTTCGGAAATCCGCTCCGCCTACAAAGAAGAGATCGACAAATACGCCTACTCTTTCAAAATGGCGTGCAGCGAAGCCCATATCGATTATGAGGAGGTAGATACCGGCGCCTCCTTCGATCTCGCCCTGCTCGCCTACCTCAACAAGCGCAAACGCCTGGGGTAGGTCCCCGCTGCTCTTTTTCTGTTTCGGGGGATGGCATCCCAAACCTGACCCCGTTTTCCGGCTGAACCCGCAATCGACCCTCGTTATTTTGGAGCCTTCCATACCTCTGCGCAAAATCGTCCATATTGATATGGATGCCTTCTTTGCTTCGGTAGAGCAGCTTGATGCCCCGGAGCTGCGCGGCAAACCCGTGGTGGTGGGCGGCTCGCCGGAAGGCCGCGGCGTGGTGGCCGCTGCAAGCTACGAAGCCCGCCGGTACGGCATCCGGTCGGCCATGCCCGCATGGAAAGCAGCAAAACTGTGCCCGCAAGCCATTTTTGTGAAATCCCGCTTTGAGCGCTACAAAGAAATTTCGGAGCAGATCCGCGAAATCTTTTTCAGCTTCACCGATCTGGTGGAGCCGCTCTCCCTCGATGAAGCCTACCTCGATATCACCGAAAACAAGCGTGGCATTGCCTCTGCACGAAAAGTGGCCCAGCTCATCAGGCAGGAAATAAAGGAAAAGACCGGGCTCACGGCCTCGGCCGGGGTAGCGGTGAACAAATTTGTGGCCAAAATTGCCAGCGACCTCAACAAGCCGGACGGCCTCGCGGTCATCACCCCCGAAAAAATGATCCCCTTCCTTGAGCAGCTTCCGGTGGGGAAGTTTCACGGCATCGGCAAGGCAACCGAGGCCAAAATGCACGGCATGCATCTGTTTACCGGAGCCGACCTCAAAAAGCTCTCTGAGCCGGAACTGCTGCGGCATTTCGGCAAGGCCGGGCATTTTTACTACAACATCGTGCGCGGCATCGATAACCGCCTGGTGAAGCCCAACCGTATCCGGAAATCGGTCGGGGCGGAAAATACCTTCTCCGAAGATTTGCAGACCCTGCCCGAAATGACCGAAAAGCTCGAAGCCATCGCTCAAAAAGTGAGTGATCGCATGAAGCGCGCCGGTGCGCTGGGGCGCACCATCACCCTGAAAGTGCGCTATGAAAATTTCGAGTCTGTTACCCGTTCCCGTACCCTCGATACCCTGACCGACCGCCCGGATGTGCTCACGGAAACGGTACTCGGCCTTTTGGAAGAAACAAGGGCAGGTATCAGGGCAGTGCGCCTGCTCGGGATCTCTGTTTCCAACCTAAACCTCACCGGTGAAGATGACGAAGATGATGACAGGCGTGAATCTTTTACCGGAATACAGCTGGATTTATTTGGCTGAACTGCCGTCTGAACGCCGTCTGACCTTGTTCAAAGGTTGTGATTTCACACACAAATCCGCCTGAACGTAGTGTATATGAAGAACGAAAATCGTTGTGAAAAATATTTGCACAAAAAGCCTGCTAATGCAGGAATGTATAAAATATAATGTTGGGGTTGTGTTTTGAGGCATTGCTGTATATTGCGGGATAGAAACCTGATATTAATACATCTATACAAGTTATATACAGCGGCTTATTTTGCAATCTGATGGAAATAAATTGCAGTACCTCCAGAAAAGCGCTATTCTGAATATGTTATCCTTCATAAAAAACCAAATCAATATGACATACATTTTCAGAGCCATTTTAACGGTTTCTTTGCTGGCCATGGCACAGCTTGCTACCGCGCAGACGAGCTTATCTGCAAGCATGAACACAAGTGGGGCAGCGCTCAATAGCGACCCTCTCCCCGAAGTTTGCACAGGCACCTGGACTCAGGCCGCTGAAGGTACCTTCAACCAGGGATTTACCTATCAGTTTACCTCAACCGGTAATGTTGTACGCCTTGAAGTGCAGCTGCTCGACCCCAAAGACGGCCTCGTAGCCTTTGCACAAACCTACAATCCGAATTTCAATGAAGTTCAGATGGACCCCATGGGCGATCAGCGTTTTCAGCGTTCGTTCGCGGGTCAGTCTTCCGGTAACCTTTTCCGGGTAGCCGTAAAATTTGCCTTCGCAGGCGGCCTGGTAACTTCTACCATTATTGATCATAATATTGGTGACTGTGAAGTTGAAGCCCCTGCTGACGGCATCAACTTCCCGATTACATTTAACGATCCGGACCTCGATTATCAGCTTGTAGATTTTGGCGGCAAAGAATCCCAGATTGTAGCAGACCCTACCGATGCCTCAAACCTGGTGGTTGAGTCCGTTAAAACCCAGGGCGCTGCTACCTGGGCCGGTACAACTGTAGCCAACGAGACCGGCATGTCAGGCCCGATCCCGTTCAGCGAAGGGAATACCATTTTAACGATGCGTGTTTGGTCGCCCGTCGCTAACATCCCCGTTCGTATGAAAGTGGAAGACCACACCAACGTAACCGTAAGCGTGGAAACCGAAGCGACCGTTACCGAAGCCGGAGTTTGGCAGACCCTTACCTTTAATTTTGCAAATCAGGCGCCGGGTACCGAATTCATCAACTTCAACAGCTCGTACACCAAAATTAATGTGTTCTTCAATTTTGGAACAGAAGGCACAGACCTGACCTATTACTGGGACGACATCGTGTTCACAGGCGGTGGTGGTGTAGATCCTCCTCCGGGCTCAGGCATCACGCTTCCCGTTACCTTTGAAGACCCTGACCTCGATTATCAGCTTGACGACTTTGGCGGAAATGCGTCACAAATCGTTACTGACCCTACCGATGCCGGCAACCGCGTTGTGGAGTCAACCAAAGGTGCAAATGCCGAGCTTTGGGCCGGTACAACCGTAGCCCGTAACGACGGCTTCGAAAATCCGATCCCGTTCAGCCCGGGCAACACCACCATGAGCGTACGCGTATGGTCGCCTATCGCGAACATACCCGTTCGCATGAAAGTGGAAGACCACACCAACGGCGCCCTGGCCGTTGAAACCGAAGCAATGGTAACCGAAGCCGGCGTATGGCAAACCCTCGAGTTTGACTTTGCGCAACCCGCACCCGGCACGCCCGCCATCAACTTCAACAACAACCACACCATGGCTTCGATGTTTTTCAACTTCGGAACCCCGGGTGCTGAAACAGGCGCGCTTACCTACTACTGGGATGACGTCACCTTTACCGGCGAAGACAACGGTACCGATCCCCCACCGGCATCCGACATCGAACTTCCGATTACCTTCGAAGATCCTGAGCTCGATTATGAAATCGTGGATTTCGGCGGAAACGAATCAGCCATTGTAACAGACCCTACTGATGCGAACAACCGCGTTGTTGAGAGTCTGAAAACAACAGGCGCAGCAACCTGGGCCGGCACAACCGTAGCCGACGCCTCCGGCTTCTCAGAACGGATTCCGTTCACTCCGGGCAACACCACCATGACCCTCCGTGTATGGTCGCCGGTTGCTAACATTCCCGTACGCGTAAAAGTGGAAGACCACACCGACGTAACCGTGAGTGTTGAAACCGAAGCCACCGTAACCGTTGCCGGCGAATGGCAAACCCTCACCTTCGATTTTGCCAATCAGGCGCCGGGTACCGAGTTCATCAACTTCGAGAAGAACTACACCAAAGCTTCAGTTTTCTTCAACTTTGGCAGCGAAGGTACAGGCCTCGTATTCTACTGGGATGACTTCGCCTTCGGCGACGGCCCCATCGTTGAGCCCCCCACAAACCTGAGCCTGCCCGTTACGTTCGAGCAGGACCTCGACTGGAGCACCATCTTTGTGGATTTCGACGGCGGTGCAGGCAGCGTGGTTGCCAACCCCGACCCAAGCGGAATTAACACAAGCGGCAACGTAGCCAAAATTGTGAAAGGCGAGGGCGCACCCTGGGCCGGAACGAGCTTCTTCCTCAACGAACCGCTTGAAATCGGAGATGAGCCAATGTCCATCCAGGTTTGGGCCCCGCGCGCCAACACCCGCCTCCTCTTCAAAATTGAAAACGCTGCGGATGCCGGTCAGTTCTTCGAAGCAGATCAGACCATACCGGTAGCAGGCGAGTGGGTTGAAATGACCTACAACCTCAGCGGCGCGAATCAGGCACACAGCTACGACCGTATTGTACTCATTTTCGACCTCGGCGATATCGGCGACGGCAGCGAAGACTTCACCTGGTACGCCGATAACATCGGCTGGGTAGGCACTACAAGCATCAACCCTGAGTTCGCTGATGCCCCCGTACAGGTGAGCCTCGGCCAGAACTACCCCAACCCGTTCAACCCCACAACGCTCATTCAGTTTACCATGCCGGTAAGCGAGCAGGTACGCATAGATGTGTACAACCTGATGGGTCAGCGGGTCGCAACCCTGGTTAACGAAACCGTAGCCGCAGGAACCCACACCGTTTCCTTCGATGCCGGCGCACTTGCCAGCGGCCTGTACCTCTACCGCCTCCAGAGCGGCTCGGTAAACCTCACCCGCAAAATGATGCTGGTGCGCTAAACCGCCCAATTCTCCCCAACCCGAAATTCTGTTTGATTGGTTGATTGATTGAGGGATGATTGACTAAAGCCCCTTTTCTGCCCTAAAAAGCGGAGAAGGGGTTTTTTTATGGACTGATGCAGGCACGGCACGCGGAACACCGGGTTTCGGGGTGGTCTCACGCGGTTATTTTTAGGGGAAACGCCGTGCGCATCAAGGTCTTTCGTGGCAGTGAACGATCCCAAACCTACGGCTGGTCCCCGTGGTTTTTAGGGGCAGCGGGATCCATCCCCACCCTTTGCACCTCTGCGTCTCTGCGAGAGATAAAAAATCTGCGCTAATCCGCTCCGATCCGGGTCATCCGCGTGCCAACAGCCGGGCGTATTCAGGCGAAGGAGACCCCCCACACATGATGCTTCGAAACTTTCCCCACCACACCGGCTTCGGCACACTCCCCTCCCTTTGCACCTCTGCGCCTCTGCGAGAGATAAAAAAAATCCGCGCAAATCCGGCCCGATCAGAGTTATCCGCGTGCCATCAAACATCGGGATTTGCCGCAGGTTTGGGATTATAGCACCAGCACGAAAGACCGTGATGCGCAAGGCGTTTTCCCCCAAAAATAAGAAACCCGGCCTGCCATTGAGCAAGCCGGGTTTTTGGGAACAGGGTGGTTACCGAATATTCGGGGCGGTTTTTACGCCAGGGCCTTGGTAACTTCGGCGGCGGCTTCTTTCAGCAGCACGGCAGATACGACGTTGAGGTCGCTGTTGTCGATGATTTCCTTGGCTTCTTCGGCGTTGGTGCCCTGCAGGCGCACGATAATGGGCACGTTGGCCACTTTGGCGGCAATTTCGGGGTCTTTCACGGCTTCGAGTACGCCGTTGGCTACGCGGTCGCAGCGCACGATACCGCCGAAGATGTTGATCAGAATCACTTTCACGTTCGGGTCTTCGAGGATAATCTTGAAGCCGTTTTTCACGGTTTCCACATTGGCGGTACCGCCCACATCCAGGAAGTTGGCCGGGTCGCCGCCCGCCAGCTTGATGATATCCATGGTAGCCATCGCCAGACCGGCGCCGTTTACCATGCAGCCCACATTGCCGTCGAGCTTGATGTAGTTGAGGTTAAACTTGCCGGCTTCCACTTCGGAGGCGTCTTCTTCGGAGAGGTCGCGGAGTTCGAGCAAATCTTTGTGGCGGTACAGCGCGTTGCTGTCGAAATTGATTTTGGCATCGAGGGCAATCACGTCGTTGTCGGGCGTAAGCACCAGCGGGTTGATTTCGAAGATAGAGGCGTCAGTGGCTTCGAATGCCTGATACAGCGACATGATAAATTTTACGCCCTTTTTGAAGGCATCGCCTTCGAGGCCCAGGGCGAACGCAAGGCGGCGCGCCTGATTCGGGTACAGCGTGTGGCCCGGCTCAACCCATTCTTTCACGATAAGCTCGGGGGTTTCTTCGGCTACTTTTTCGATTTCGACACCGCCCTCGGTGGAAACCATAATCACGTTTTGCCCCTTGGCGCGGTCGAGGGTGATACCGAGATAGAACTCATGCGCGATATCAACACCGTCGGTAACATACAGGCGCTGCACCTGCTTGCCCGCATCGCCGGTCTGAATGGTAACCAGGGTATCGCCGAGCAGGTCTTCGGCTCCTTTTTTAACTTCTTCGACGGTTTTGCAGAGCATCACGCCTCTTACGCCGCTTTTTACGGTACGGCCTTTGCCGCGGCCGCCTGCGTGAATCTGTGCCTTCAATACAAATAATGTGGCCCCTTTGGCTTTCAGCTCTTCCGCAGCTGAAACCGCTTCCTCAACAGAAAAAGCAGGAATGCCGGCCGGTACTGCAACCCCGTACTGTGTGAGGATTTCCTTGGCCTGATACTCATGAATGTTCATAACAAAATAATACTATAGGTTGGTAGGGAATCTCTGTTGTGTAATACTATCGTGGGGCTAAAATAAAACTTTATACGCACTTCACATATCAAAAATGTGAGCTTGTTTGCAGGCAGCAGGCCTGAACCAAAAAGGCGGCGCACATCACAGGGATGCACGCCGCCTCAATAAGGGGAACGTTGCAGGGGGGAGGCTCAGGAGGCCTCAGCTGCGGTACCGGCGGGCTCAAACATGCGGTCGAGTCTGCGGCGTTGTTCGTAAACCGTTTCGGCCAGCGAATCGAGGTTTTCACCCTCATAAGGCTTCTGCTGTGAGAGCAGGTAGCAGCTGTCCATACCTTTTTCGAGATTGGCTTTCATTTTCAGCAGTTTACGATAACCGGCTTTGTCGTCGCCGGTGAGGGCGAGCATGCGGCCGAGGTAATCGACGTACTGCGTGATCTCTTTTGCAAACATGTGCGGCCGGTCAGCCGCTACGATGCTGTTGTCGTGCTGACCGCTGCGGCCATAAATGTGATCGACCATTTCATCGAGGCTGTAGGTGCGCTTGAAATAAGCCAGGTTCGGACCCGGGCACACCGACTGCCGTCCGTGTGTTTCCGGCACAATGCCAAGGCGGATGAGCGCTGAGAAGCCCAGGTTGTTGCACAGGCAGTCTTTATCGAGCACCCGATCGATGAGCGCTTTTTTCGCAGTTTCATCGGCCTGCTGCTCCTTGATGGACTGAATCTTGAGCAGTTGATACTGTGCCGATGCCGTGCAGATCGGGTTTTCGGTGAATTCCGTGTTGTAGGCCAGGAACCCTTTCGGGCACTTGGAGCCGGGCTTGCCTTTTTCGATCTGTTCGCGGTTGTAGCGGCTTGAGCCGGTATTGCGCACGTTGTTGAACGGCACGCCAAGCGGGGAAACGTTGCTGAGGTAAAAATCTTCTTCAACGGCATCGCTCAGCAGGGTCATGGTTTCGGCATCCACGCAGGTAGCTTCGGGAACAAGCAGGAAAGGGCTGCCCCAGCCGGTGCCGTCAACGCCGTAATGTTCGAGCAGGCGGCGCATTTCGCCATTGGTGCCGATGCCGCCCTGTACCGTAATGGCCGGGGTGAGGTCGGCTTCGGTAAGCTCCGGCCACGCCATGTTATTTTCGGCATAATAGGCTTCAATCATCGGGAGGAAGGTCTGTGCCAGCTCCCCCTTCTTTTCGGCAAACTCTTCGAGCACGGTCGGCAGCAGGATGCCCTCCGAGGCAAAGGCGTGCCCCCCGCAGTTGATGCCCGATTCAATCCGGAACTCGGCTACTTCGATGCCTTTCTTGGCCAGAAACTTGCCCTGAATAAGGGCGGAGCGGAAATCGCTCACTTTCAGGATCACGCGCTTTTTGGGCCGCGCGGCACTTGTACGGTAAAAGCCGCTGAAGGCCGGCAGGTAGCCGTACAGCCGCGGGTTGAAACCCGCTGACAAAATTACGGAGCCCTCAACCGGACTTTCGGCAAATCCGCGGAGTGCGGTGCTCGCATCGCTGTAATCAGATGGCAGGGGAAGGCCGTCTTCGCCGTTGCGCAGCACATCAACCTTCGACATAATGTTGACCTGAATTTCGCCCGGCACCATGCGTGCGGTGAGCTCTTCTTCAAGCAGCCCGCGCGTAGTGCTGTCGCTCATAAAATAGAGGTCCTTATAGGCTTTGCGCAGCGGATGCTCATTCGGGAGCAGTTCGAAGTAACGGTCTTTCTCAGAATCGGTGAACAAACGCTGCTGCTTAACGGCCTCAAATCTGTTCTGAACAATGGTATGCATCATCTCAAGAAAAGCCCGTACCCGTCGGCTGCGGCCGTCGGCAGCGGTGCGGCCGATATTCTGGTAAGGGAGCTGATAGAGGGTGCTGTAATGCTTGCGCACCTTCTCCAGCAGGAGATCATCCACAATGGATACAACCGAGCTGATACCGAGGTGAGCAACCCGTATCGGGCTGTCGATGGTAAAGCCGATGCCCATTACGGGAATATGAAACTGGTGCAAATTTGCTTGCATGATGTTGATATCTATAAAATTAGAGGCGTTTGATTAGCAGGTGTGCTTCAGCCGGGTTCAGTTCAGACGGGCTAAAGACATAAAGCACCTGATTTTAAAATTATAATTTTAATATTAGATTTAAAAATCAAGTTTTGTTAATTTTCGAATCCCAAAAAAGCGGTTGTAAGGCCGCTGCGGTACATTTTTGTAACATTCTTTCGTAATTATCTGATTTTATTATGCTTCAGCCGGTAGAAATTATGGCGCCGGTCGGCTCTCCTGAGTCGCTTACCGCCGCGCTCAATGCAGGTGCTCATTCCGTCTATTTCGGTATCGAGCAGCTGAACATGCGGGCGCGCTCATCCACCAACTTCACCCTCGAAGACCTTTCCGATATTGCGGCCCGCTGTGGGGCGGCGGGGGTTAAGACCTACCTCACGCTCAATACCATCCTCTACGATCACGACCTGCGCCTGATGCGCCGCATCATTGATACGGCCAAAGCAAGCGGCATCACCGCGGTGATTGCCTCCGACCATGCCGCCATGGCCTACGCGAAGCAGGCCGGGCTGCCGGTGCATATTTCCACGCAGGCGAACGTCACCAATATCGAAACGGTCGCGTTCTACGCCGCCTTTGCCGACGTAATGGTGCTCTCGCGCGAGCTCAGCCTCAGTCAGGTGAAGCACATCACCCGGGAAATCGAACGGCAGCAGATCACCGGTCCCTCCGGCAGGCTGGTGCGCATCGAAGTTTTTGCGCACGGCGCGCTCTGCATGGCGGTGTCGGGCAAATGCTACCTCAGCCTGCACTCGCACAACTCCTCGGCCAACCGCGGGGCCTGCATCCAAAACTGCCGGCATCAGTACATCGTAACCGATAAGGAAGACGGCTACGAGCTCGAAATCGACAACGAGTACATCATGAGCGCCAAAGATTTGTGCACCATCGATTTCCTCGATAAAGTGATTGACGCCGGGGTGCGCATCCTCAAAATTGAGGGCCGCGGCCGCTCCGCCGATTATGTAGATACTACGGTGCGCTGCTACCGCGAAGCCGCTGAAGCAGTGGCCGACGGCAGCTTCAGCCCGGAGAAGGTCGCCGGCTGGAAGGCCCGGCTTTCGACCGTCTTCAACCGCGGTTTCTGGGATGGCTACTACCTCGGCCGCAAAACGGGCGAGTGGAGCGATACCTACGGCTCGCAGGCAACGGAGCGCAAAATATTTCTCGGGCGGGGCATCAAATACTACGAACAGGCCGGTGCAGGCGAGTTTCAGCTCGAGACCGGAAGCCTGCAGCTCGGCGACACTATTCTCGTAACCGGCCCCGGTACCGGCGTTGTGCGGCACACCGTAACCGAACTGCGCGAGGCCGATCAGCCCGTAACGGAAGTAAAAAAAGGCAGCCATTTCTCCATCGCCATCCCCGAAAAAATCCGCGCGAGCGACAAACTCTACAAGCTGCAGCCCGCGTAAGAAACGATGGCGCACAATAGGCAGCCCTGAACCCGGCTTCACGGTTTGTTCCGCTTTTTTTATTTGGGGGAAACTCCGTGCACATCACGGTCTTTCCTGCCAGTTCAAAACTCACAAGCCTGCGGAAAACGCCTTGCTTTTTGGGTTTTGGTGATCCCCGAAGTCATTTCTGTAAAAAAACACTGCACGCTTCCATCCTCCAAAAGCATCCCCAAAACCTAAGTCCGACTCAGTTTTCCGTGATCCGCATCTTTTTTCAGCGCAACAAATGCATCGGCTGCAATGCCTGCGTAGAGGCGGCCCCGAACCGCTGGCGGGTTTCCCATAAAGACGGCCGCTGCACCCTCGTTGAGGGCGAAGCCCGGCGCGGCGGACAGCTCTTCATCGCCCGCGTGGGCGAAGACGAGCGCGAAGCCAACGAGCAGGCCGCCCGGAACTGCCCGGCGGGCATCATCCGCATCGAAGGCTGAAGGCCGAAACCGGCATAGCTGTTCGGGCAGCCGGGGGGAGGTGACGTATCTCCCCGAATTTATATAGATGCACGATGAAGCCCGACCATCCCCGGTAAAAAACTCCGTTAGCCGCATCCGGCTTTGTGCATAAAAGCGAAAAGGCTTACCATAAAGCTCGTTTTCGAAAATCAACCGATTCGCCTTGAACAAACCGCACTACCAAACCGGACTCAAACAAAACTGGCCGCAGTTTTCACTGCTGGTGCTCATCAACGCTTTTGTCGGGGGCATGGTCGGGCTCGAGCGCACCATCCTGCCGGAGCTGGCCGAAACAGAGTTCGGTATTGCGGCCCGTACCGCCATCTTTTCCTTCATCATCGTTTTTGGCTTCACCAAGGCAGCGGCCAACTACGCAGCCGGACGCTTCTCGGCCCGCTACGGCCGCAAAAACATGCTGATTGCCGGCTGGCTGTTCGGTATCCCCGTGCCCTTCGTGCTGATGTTCGCCCCCGACTGGAACTGGATTATCGCCGCCAACGTGCTGCTGGGCATCAATCAGGGCCTGGCCTGGTCAGCCAACGTGATCATGAAAATAGATTTGGCCGGCGAAAAAGACCGCGGTCTGGCCATGGGCCTCAACGAATTTGCCGGCTACCTGGCCGTGGCCGTTGTGGCTTTCCTTACCGGCTGGATAGCCGCCGAATTTGGCCTGCGCCCCTACCCGTTTCTGCTGGGCATCGGCCTGTCGGTGCTCGGGCTGCTGCTCACCATTTTCTTTGTGAAAGACACAGCCGGCTTTGTTCAGACGGAATCGGCCCAAAGCGCGCTCGAACAAACCCGAAAACCCGTGTTTATGGAAGTAAGCTGGGCCAATCGCAGCCTGATGTCGGTTTCGCAGGCCGGTTTGCTCACCAACTTCAAAGACGGCATGGCCTGGGGCATATTTCCGATTTTTCTGCTGGCGGCAGGTCTCAGCCTGCCGCAGGCCGGGCTGGTGATTGCCGTGTACCCCGCCTGTTGGGGCCTGTTTCAGGTGGCGACCGGCAAACTGTCTGACTACACCGGGCGCCGCGGTATGCTCACCGGCGGCATGATGGTTCAGGGGCTGAGCCTGCTGGCCTTCACCTATGCGGGCGGTTATGGCGGCTACCTGCTCACCGCCGCCCTGCTCGGCATTGGCACGGCCATGGTGTACCCGGTTTTCCTCGCCGCCATCGCGGATCTTGTGCACCCGGCTGACCGCGCCGAAAGTGTGGGGGTGTTCCGGCTGTGGCGCGACAGCGGCTATGCCTTCGGTGCGCTGTTCGCCGGGCTCATAGCCGACCGCTTCTCGATAGAGGCGGCCATGCTCGCAACGGCCGCCCTGCTGCTGCTCTCCGCCGCCGTGATTGCCCTGAAGTACCGCAATGCCGCACCAAAAACCGGGGTTCAGCCTTGAAAAAACTGGTGCTTCCCTGAAATACAGCATAAAGGAGCAAGAATTAAACCTTACTGTCTTAAGGGGCGTGCGCAGCTCTAAACTTCAAACACCAAACCCGCGAATCCGAAACACGCGCTATCCCTCCTTGCTATCCGGTCGGTTTAAGCGTATATTTGGTGTTCGGGGTAAGTGCTGCACGACCAGCTCCCTCTGAACTCCGCCAGGACCGGAAGGTAGCAACGGTAGGAGGTCGTAGCGGTGCGATGTGGTTAGCTTACCCCGAACTTTTTTCATAGTAGTCAAGAACCCCTGTGATAGCCTCGCAGGGGTTTTTTTATGCCCGTATGCCGGGACAGGTCACGGCGCGCATCACCCTGCACCATCATCCATAGTCCGCTTTTTTTCCAAAAAAAATACCCGGTCACCATTTCGGTGCCGGGTATTTTGTGTTTCGGGGGGATGTGTTTCCGGGCCTGAACCCGAATTCGCAGCCTGACCCAGCTTAACCCATGTAAGGGTAGCGCCAGTCCGTTGGCGGGTTCAGGTTTTCTTTGATGGAGCGGGCCGAGAGCCAGCGCAGCAGGTTCTGCATGCTGCCGGCCTTGTCGTTGGTGCCCGATGCGCGTCCGCCGCCGAAAGGCTGCTGATTTACGATGGCACCGGTCGGCTTGTCGTTGATGTAGAAATTACCCGCTGCATTCTTCAGGCGGTCGGCCATCATGCTAAGTGCGTAGCGGTCCTTGGCGAAAATGGCCCCGGTGAGGGCGTAGGGCGAGGTCGTGTCGCAGAGCTCGAGAGCTTCGTCGAGTTTGTCATCCTCATACACATAAATGGTGAGGACCGGCCCGAAAATTTCTTCTTCCATGGTTTTGAACCGCGGGTTGCTTGCCAGGATGATGGTCGGCTCGATGAAGTAGCCCACCGAATCGTCGTAACCGCCGCCGGCGATAATCTCGGCCTCGCTGCTTTCCTTCGCAAAATCGATGTATTTGGTGATGCTGTCGAAAGCTTTTTTGTCGATCACGGCACCCATAAAGGTATCGAACTCCTCCACATCACCCATTTTGATCTGCGCCACTTCGGCGAGCAGGTCTTCGCGCAGGGCGTCCCACTTGCTCGCGGGCACGTACATGCGGGAGGCCGCCGAGCATTTCTGCCCCTGATACTCGAAGGCACCGCGCAGGGCCGCGATCGAAACTTCGCGTACATCAGCGGTCGGGTGCATGAAAATGAAATCCTTGCCGCCGGTTTCGCCCACAATGCGCGGGTAGGTTTTGTATTGATGGATGTTGGTGCCGATGGTGCGCCACATGTGCTGGAAAGTTCCGGTTGAGCCGGTGAACTGCAGGCCGCACAGGTTCGGATCGGCGAAAACAGCATCGCCCACATCGGCGCCGTCGCCGGGCAGGAAGTTGATCACACCCGGAGGCATACCGGCGCGCTCGAGCACTTCCATCACAAAATAGCTGGAGTAAACCGAGCTTGTGGCCGGTTTCCAGATTACCGCGTTGCCGCAAAGCGCCATCGAAGTCGGCAGGTTGCCCGCAATCGCAGTGAAGTTGAAGGGCGTAACCGCAAACATGAAGCCTTCGAGGCCGCGGTACTCCACCCGGTTCCAGGTTTCTTTCGGCGATGACGGCTGATCGCCCATGATGCGCGTGAGGTACTCCACATTAAAACGGAAGAAATCGGCCAGCTCGCCAACCGCTTCAATTTCGGACTGATGCGGGGTTTTCGACTGACCCAGCATGGTGGCCGCGTTGGCCCGGTAGCGCTCGGGTCCGGTAATGATATCGGCTGCTTTGAGCAGAATCGCTGCGCGGTGCTCCCACGGCATGTTGGCCCAGGCTTCGCGCGCCTCAAGGCAGCTCTTGATGGCGAGCTTCACCTCTTCCGGACCGGCCTTGTGCACCACACCGAGCTTGTGCTTGTGGTTGTGCGGCATCACCACATCCTGCGTGCGGCCGGTGTAAATCCGCTTGCCGCCGATAATGACCGGGATTTCCACCTCTTTCGAGCGAAGCTCAGCCAGGGCCTGCTTCAGTTTATCGCGCTCGGGCGTGCCCGGCGCATAGCTCAGATAGGGCTCATTGTACGGTTTGGGGACTTCAAAATAGGCTGTTGACATAAAGCGTAAGAAATTAATTTTAAATAGTTAAATGCGGGTTGAGACCGTGTCGAATCAGGAATTGTTTCTTAGGTGGCAAAATACGGCTTAGGGCCGCAACCTCAAATTTAATGCTTGTTCAGGCCCGGCTTTCAAAACCCGCCGGCAAAAGGCTCCGGCCGGCAACCCTAAGGCTCTGCGCGTTCCCGCTCTTTTATTTTTTGGGAGAAACCCCGTGCGCATCACGGTCTTTCGTGCTTGGGATAAATCCCAAACCAACGGCATACGCCCTGCTTTTTTGTACCCGCCGCACCGGGGCAGCAAAACCATCACCCAAATAAACACCCCAAAAACATGTCATCTCGAACAGCGGGGCATGGCAATGAAGCTGTCAAAGCCTCAACAGTCAGCCCAAACCCACAAAAAAACCAATAATGTCATCTCGAACAGCGGAACATGGCGATGAGCTCCCCGAAGCTTCTGCAAGCAGCGCAGCCGGGAAACCAACCGAAGCATCATGTGAGAGATCTCCAAAGGCAGAAACTGCCCGGCAGGTCCTCAACGCCCCGAAGCCGCCCGGCAGCTTCCCAACGCCCGCGAGCCGCCCTCTGCCGGTGCATCAAACCTCGAAGATATACGCCAAACCACAAAACATCCCAAACATGTCATCTCGAACAGCGGAACATGGCAGTGAGCTCCCCGAGGACTCTGCAAGCAGCGCAGCCGGGAAACCATCCGAAGCCTCATGTGAGAGATCCCCAAAGGCAGAAACTGCCCGGCAGGTCCTCAACGCCCCGAAGCCGCCCTTTGCCGGTGTAACAAGGCTCGAAGGCACAAGCCAAACTCACAAAACAGCTCAACATGTCATCTCGAACAGCCGAACATGGCGATGAGCTCCCCGAAGCTTCTGCAAGCAGCACCGTCTGGAAACCTTTCAAAGCCTCATGTGAGAGATCTCCAAAGGCAGAAACCGCCCGGCAGCTTCTCAACGCCCCGAAGCCGCCCTCTGTCAGTGCATCAAAGCCCGAAGGTGAATTCCAACCCCGGAGGGGTTAGATGTTTATAGAAAGCGCGCCCATTCCCCCCAATATCCGGAATGCCGCAGGCATGATGCGACCGTCGGAGACCCCGCAGGGCGTGCAAAATGTAACGTCAGCGCGGGCCGGTACCCGGCCGTATTCCGGCAAAAATCAAATCCGCTTACTTAAGGTTTGTTTTGAATGACTAAAACAAGACATGCATTTTTTATAAAATAGTTTGTAACTATTGCTTAATATGTTAAAATTGACAGGTAAGCTTAAGGAATCAACACACAAAAACCATGAATTACCTGTCCTGTAACTCCAATGTGTGATTCTGTGAGCTGGTCCGGGCTATGCCCTGAAAATCCAGGATTATCAGACACAAAAATTTTAATCTAAAAGCCTGAATAAATAATCATGGAATATATTGTGTTTACGGTATTCATCTTGATTATGATTACCATTTCTATTCTAAAGAATAAATTATCCGGAAAAACCCAGTTTTATATGAGCCTGATAACCGGTGCAATGTTGATTATTTGGTTTTTTTCGATGGATGGCGGAATACTCTTTTATCAGCTTCTCGTAACCGCTGCTGTTCTTGCTAACTTAATGTGGCAAATATACAGGTTGCGGAAGGGTTCGTCAGTATCAGAACCTGCCGCCTCCTGATGCAGAACGAGGCATAGCCTCATGTGAGAAGATCCCCAAAGGCAGAGAGAGCCGGCAGGTATCGGCAAAAAAATCCGCGTAAAACCGCCTTAATCCGCGTCATCAGCGTGCCATCACCATGCGTGTAGGTCACGTCAGAAGGCGATGCCGAACACAAAGCCGAGCAGAAGGTAAACGGCGATTGAAATTACGAACACCATGATCAGGTTGATGGCGAAGCCGGCCCGCGCCATTTGGGGAATGCTCACGAGTCCGCTGCCGTACACGATGGCGTTGGGCGGGGTTGCGACCGGCAGCATGAAGGCACAGCTCGCGCCTATAGCCGCGGGCACGGCGAGCACCATCGGGTCGTAGCCCATCATGATGGCGACCGAGGCCAGAATGGGCAGGAAGGCCGCTGCGGTAGCCGTGTTGCTCGTGATTTCCGTGAGGAAAATGATGACCGTGAGCGACAGCAGCAGCAGGGCAAAAATCGGAATCCAGTCGAGGTGCGAAATGGAAAGCCCGATCCATTCAGCCAGCCCGGTATCGGTGATGGCCGCCGCCAGGCTGAGACCGCCGCCGAAGAGAATCAGCACTTCCCAGGGCAGGCGCTTGGCGTCTTCCCACTGCAGCACAAACTCGAAGCTGCGGAAATTGACCGGCAGCAGAAACATCAGCACGGCTCCGAAAATTGCGATGCCCGTATCCGAAATATTGGGGATATAAGGCTCAAGCAGCGGACGAAAAATCCACAGTGATGCAATCATGAGGAAAACGACGCCCACCATTTTCTCGCCCCGGCTCATGGGGCCGGCACTTTTGAGCTCGTCGCGGATTACGGTTTTCCCGCCGGGGATTTCGGTGATGCGGATGGGATACACCACTTTTGTGAGCACGATAAACAAGATAGGCAGTGAAACGATCACAATCGGCAGGCCGAGCATCATCCACTGTGCGAAGCCGATTTCCACGCCGTAGGTATCGAGCATGTAGCCCGCCATGAGGGCGTTGGGCGGGGTACCAATGAGGGTGCCGATCCCGCCGATGTTACACGCATAAGCCAGGCACAGCAGCATCACCATGCCAAAGTTGGTTTGCAGCTCCCCCCGGTTGATGTCCTTGCCGCGCTCCACCAGCCGCACGATCGAGAGTGCGATGGGCAGCATCATCATGGCGGTTGCGGTGTTGCTCACCCACATACTCAGAAAAGCGGCCGCAAGCATGAAACCGATGATCACTGAGGTAGGCTTCACCCCTACAAAAAGCACAATCCGCAGGGCGATGCGGCGGTGCAGGTTGGTTTTTTCAAGGGCGAGCGCGATGATGAAGCCGCCCATAAATAAATAGATGAGCGGGTTGGCGAAGGGCGCGGTTGCCTGACCAATGGTGCTTACCTCCATAATCGGGAACAGCACAATCGGCAGCAGGGCCGTTGCGGGGATGGGCACGGCTTCGGTTACCCACCAAATGGCCATGAACAGGCCGACCGCAGCCACGCGCCAGGCCTCGGTGCTCAGGGCCTCCGGGGCGGGGGCAAGCCACATCATCAGAAAAACGGCAGGGCCGGCAAAGAGCCCGATTTTGTTGCTCAGGTTTTTGATTTTTTCTCTTTGGGATGGGCTCATAAAAGGCTGCCTCCGGCTGAATGTGAGCCCGGGTTGGTTGCCCGTCCGCAGCTTTTGCTACTCCCTTTTTTTAGAATCCCTGCTTAAAAGAGCTCTGCCGGACCGGCAGGAAACCCGGTACCGATTTACATCATTAAAATAAGTCCGGAGCGAACCTGCGAAGAATTATTGCTATGCAGATTGAGCCCCGAAACGGTCTCTAAAGATACAAAAAAGCGCTTTCAGATACCTGAAAATCTGATATGCATGTTATGTTTTCGGGTGATGATTTCAGGCCCTGACCCCGGCTTTTTCGCTTATCCGGCTGAGGTGCTCTGCGATGATATCGGCATGCACGATGGAGTTCTCGATAAACCACTTGCTTGTGTTGTACCCGCCGCAGACTACGCCCGCGAGGTACACGCCGCTCCGGGAGCTTTCCATGGTGTGCGGGTTGTAAACGGGCGTGCGGTGCTCATCTTCCTCAAAACCAAGCTGCATCATTTCGAGAAAGCGGAAGCTCGGCTCGTAGCCGGTCATGGCGAGCACAAAATCGTTGGGTAGCCTTACTTCTCCTTCGGGGGTGCTGAGGATGACTTCCTCCTCCCGGATTTCCTTCACCGTGCTGTTAAACCAGCATTTGATGGCGCCCTCTTTGATGCGGTTCATAATGTCGGGCTTCACCCAGTATTTCACGCCCGGCTTGAGTTCCGGGTCGCGTACCACCATGCTCACGGTCGAGCCGCAGCGGTAGGTTTCCAGGGCCACATCAACCGCGGAGTTGCCGCCGCCCACAACGAGCACCTTGAGGCCGGCATAGGGGTGCGGCTCGTCGTAGTAGTGTTTCACCTTGGGGAGGTCCTCGCCCGGCACATTCATTTTGTGCGGTATGCCGTAAAACCCGGTTGAGATGATGATTTTCTCCGCCTGATACACGGCTTTGTTGGTCGTAACCCGAAAGGCGCCGTCATGCCCGCTCACTTCCTGCACTTCTTCATAGACATGAACGGGCAGCTCATAGGCATCCTTCACACGCCGGTAATATTCAAGCGCCTCGCGCCGCGTAGCTTTCACCCCGTGCGAAATGAAGGGCACCCCGCCGATCTCGAGCCGCTCAGAGGTGGAGAAAAAGGTCATGTTCGTGGGGTAGTGAAAAACGGAATTAACCAGGCAGCCTTTTTCAATAATGAGGAAGGGGATGTCTTTCTTTTTTAGTGCGATGCCGCAGGCGAGTCCGATAGGGCCTGCTCCGATAATGATAACCATAGATTTTGCTGATGAGCCGGATGAGTAAAGTTTAGGAGGAAGAGCGTCTGAGTTGTTCAGAAAACGGGAACCTCTTCCTTTAGTATAGTTTCTTTAAGCAGCGGTTTAACCAATATAAAAAGGTCTGAGGTGAGGTGTCGTATCGGAAGGAACACCTGCCGCTCAGCTCCCATTCAATCCGCCACAGCGCCCGTCCGGTACCGGAAAGCCCTTCCCGGTTTGCCGCTTGTGTAACCAAAGTATTCTACTTTTCAGTTATATATGCATATATTGGAATCAAAATAAAAACATTCAATTTCAAAACGAAAATCACCGAATATGGAAGACATTGCAGGAAAAACATTCAAAGTTGTGATCGTGGGCAGCGGCCCTGCAGGCCTCACCGCCGCCCTTTATGCCGCCCGCGCTGACCTTGCACCGCTGGTGCTGGAAGGTCCCGAGCCCGGCGGACAGCTCACCACCACCACCGATGTGGAGAACTTCCCCGGCTACCCGGCCGGCGTTACCGGCCCCAAAATGATGGACGACTTCAAAGAGCAGGCGGCCCGCTTCGGCGCGGATGTACGCTACGGCACGGTTGATCATATCGACTTTGAGCAGCGCCCTTTTAAACTCCGCGTGGATGAAGAGCACGAGCTTTTCGCGGAGAGCATCATCGTTTCGACCGGCGCTTCGGCCAAATGGCTGGGCATCGAGAGCGAGCAGCGCATGCGCGGCCGCGGCGTTACCGCCTGTGCCACCTGCGACGGCGCCTTTTTCCGCAATCAGCACGTGATCGTAATCGGCGGCGGCGACACCGCCATGGAGGAGGCCACCTTCCTGACCCGCTACGCGAGCAAGGTGACCATCGTGCACCGCCGCGATGAGTTCCGCGCATCGAAGCACATGCAGAAACGCGCCCTCAACCATCCCAAAATCGAAGTGATGTGGAACTCCGAGCTCGAAGAAGTACTTGGCGAGCAGGTCGTTGACGGCGTACGCATCAAAAACCGCCTGACCGGCGAAAGCACTACCCTCGAAGACGTAACCGGTGTGTTCCTCGCCATCGGCCACAAGCCGAACACAGACCTCTTCAAAGGTGTGCTCGAGATGGATGAAACCGGCTACATCATTACCGAAGGCAAGAGCACCAAAACCACGGTCGAAGGCATCTTCGCCTGCGGCGACGCGCAGGACTCCATCTACCGGCAGGCCATCACCGCGGCCGGCACCGGCTGCATGGC
>NZ_JAIUMX010000026.1:0-36302 GCF_022565315.1 Cyclonatronum sp.
CCCCGCTTCAGACGGATTTCTCAAAACCCTACCTGACCGATGCCCCCGCGCTGATTGTGGTCTTTAAGGAAAACTTCCGCGTAGTTGACGGCATCCGCCGCAAAAATTACTATGTTAATGAATCGGTGGGTATTGCCTGCGGCCTGCTGATCACCGCGTTACATCAGGCCGGTCTTGCTACGGTTACGCACACCCCTAACCCGATGAAATTCCTGAACGACATGCTCGGCCGCCCCGCGAACGAGACCCCGGTGATGGTGCTGCCGGTCGGCTACCCGGCTGAGGGCTGCACCGTGCCGGACAACAAGCGGAAAAAACCGGCCGAAATTATGACCTGGATTTAGGCGGCCCGTTCAGGCTTGGCTCCATCCATCGATAAAAAAAACGGCCTTTATCCCTCACCAAATTTTTAACTCATAACGGACATCATCATGGCAAAAAAAGCACTTCTCTTAGGCGCAACCGGACTCATCGGCTCACATCTGCTCGGCTATCTGCTGGATTCTGAGATGTACGACTCCGTCGCTGTTGTAGGGCGGCGAAGTACAGGCATGAAGCACCCGAAGCTGGTGGAGCACATCTGTGATTTCGCCTGCATTGCGCAGCATCCGGAGCTGTTTGTATGTGATGATTTCTACAACTGCATGGGCACGACCATCAAAAAAGCGGGCTCACAGGCAGCGTTTAAAGAGGTTGACCACAACATTCCGCTGGCAGCAGCCAAGCTGGCCCTGGCCGGCGGGGCCAAATCGGCCTGGGTTGTTTCCTCCATAGGCGCTGACCCGAAATCATCCATTTTTTACCTCAAAACCAAAGGGGAAGTCGAGAAAGATTTCGTTGATGCAGGCTTTGACCGGGTGATGCTTTTCCGGCCCGCAGGACTGCTCGGCAAGCGCAACGAAATGCGCATCGGCGAAATCCTGGGCATCGGGTTCATGAAAATCATCTCGCCCCTGCTCATCGGAGGCCTCAAAAAAAACAGACCCATCGAAGCCAAACATGTAGCCTACGTGATGGCGCATCAGCCGGTAAATCATGTGAAGGGCAGCCGGGTTTTTGAAAGCCACGAAATCGAGCAAATTTACGGCAGCATGATGTCCGGTTGCCGGTACATGGAGTGACCAAACCCTATGGCATCAAGAAGCAGTGTTTTCAGTTTTCTTTCTTTGGATGATGACCGTGAAGGATTCGTCCGTTTCTTTAAAAACCGGATCCGGAAAACCTTCTTTCTTGAGCAGACCTACCACAATTTTGCGGATACCTAAGCCTTTGTGTTCAGTCTGTTCATGCGCAAAAGAAACCTTTCAATTTGGGGGCTGTGAAACTACTACGATCAATGATTCATTTTTCATTTTTCATTCAGAGCAACGTAGAAATAAAATGGTTCTCAAGCGGGACTTTCGACCTAACCCCAACACGAAAAAGCAAGGGGCCATCCGCCGATTTGGGATGCCGGGAAAAGCACGAAAGCCAGTGATGTTCACGGAGTTTCCCCAAAAAAAGGATGCCGGAAAAAACAAAGACCGGAATCTCTGCATAGAAACCCCGGCCTGACGTTTGCAAATCGTGTTACATATTCCGGCGGTATTGTCCGCCGACTTCATATAGCGCACGCGAGATCTGTCCGAGGGAGCAGTACTTGACCGTTTCCATCAGCTCTTCGAAGAGGTTGCCGTTGGTGAGGGCGGCGGTTTTGAGGCGGTCGAGGTACTCAGCCGAAACGGCTTCGTTTCTTGCCTTGAAGGCTTCAAGATTCCGGATCTGCTGCTGCTTTTCATCTTCGGTTGAGCGGATCAGCTCGATTTCCTGCTCTTCCTCCCCGCCTTTCTTGCCGAGGAAGGTGTTCACGCCAATAATGGGCAGCTCGCCGTTGTGTTTCAGGGTTTCGTAGTACAGGCTTTCATCCTGAATTTTGCCCCGCTGATACATGGTTTCCATCGCGCCCAAAACGCCGCCCCGTTCGGTGATGCGGTCGAATTCGGTGAGGATGGCTTCCTCAACCAGATCCGTGAGCTCATCAATGATGAAGGAACCCTGATTCGGGTTTTCGTTTTTGGCCATGCCCAGCTCTTTGTTGATGATGAGCTGAATGGCAAGCGCCCGGCGGACCGATTCTTCCGTCGGGGTGGTGATGGCTTCGTCGTAAGCGTTGGTGTGCAGGGAGTTACAGTTATCGTAAATCGCAAGCAGCGCCTGAAGGGTCGTGCGGATGTCGTTGAACTGAATTTCCTGCGCATGCAGCGAGCGGCCGGACGTCTGAATGTGATACTTCAGCTTTTGTGAGCGGTCGTTTGCGCTGTAGCGGTTTTTCATGGCGATGGCCCAGATGCGCCGGGCAACGCGGCCAATAACGGCGTACTCGGGATCGAGACCGTTGCTGAAGAAAAACGAGAGGTTGTGCGCGAAGTCGTCGATATCGAGGTCGCGGGAGAGGTAATACTCCACAAAAGTGAAGCCGTTGGCCAGGGTGAAGGCCGCCTGCGTTACCGGGTTCGCGCCCGCTTCCGCGATGTGATAGCCGGAAATGGAGACCGAATAGTAATTCCTTACTTTGTTGGTCGTGAAGTATTTCTGTATGTCCCCCATCATCTTAAGGGCGAACTCCGTAGAAAAAATGCAGGTGTTTTGGGCCTGATCTTCTTTGAGGATGTCGGCCTGCACCGTGCCGCGCACGACCTGAAGGGTTGCTGCCTTAATTTTGGCGTAGGTTTCGGCATCAACGAGTTTATCGCCGGATACGCCGAGGGTTGCGAGTCCGTAGCCGTCGGAATTGCCCGGCAGGCTTAGTCCGTATTCAGGTACGGGCATGCCTTTTTCTTCGAAAATGTTCCGGATTTTTTGCTTCGCTTCATCGAGTTTGCCCTGCTCCTTAAGCCAGCTTTCAACCTGCTGATCAATGGCCGTGTTCATAAACATCGCCAGAATCATCGGGGCCGGACCATTGATGGTCATGGAAACAGAGGTCGTCGGCTCAGTGAGCCGGAAGCCGGAGTACAGTTTTTTCATGTCGTCGAGGGTGCAGATGCTCACCCCGGAATTGCCGATTTTGCCGTAGATGTCGGGCCGCAGGTCGGGGTCCTCGCCGTAGAGCGTTACCGAATCGAAGGCCGTCGAAAGCCGTGCGGCGGGCAGCCCTTCACTCACATAATGAAAACGTTTGTTGGTCCGCTCCGGCGTGCCTTCACCGGCAAACATACGGGCAGGATCTTCCCCTTCGCGTTTGAACGGGAACACGCCCGCGGTGTAGGGGAAAAATCCGGGTACGTTTTCTTTAAGGGCGAAGCGCAGCCGGTCGCCCCAGCCGCCAAACTGCGGCAATGCAACCCGCGGAATTTTAAGCCCGCTGAGGGAAATCCGGTACATTTCGTTGCGGATTACGCGGTCGCGGACCTTCGTCTCCATCACATTCTGCCGGTACTGCTCCGCCATCTTATCCCAGTTTTTGAGGATGTTGAGCGAGATGGGGTCCAGCTTTGCGCGGAGGTGCTCCCGCATCTCTTCCATGCGCACCATAATCTGATCTTTGTCGGCCGGATTCCAGTTTTCGAGCTGTGTGATGGTGCCCTCAATTTCATTGAGGCGCGCCGCAGCGTCCGCCTGCCGGGCGGCCCATGCGTGATACTCCCGCACTGATTCCGAAATTTCGGACAGGTACCGGACCCGGTTTCCCGGAATGATGGCCTGCTTGTGCAGGTCGTCCGCAGGCGTAGGATCGGCAAACAGCTGTGACTTCCAGTCGAGTGCGTAGTGCTTGTTGATGAGCCGCACCAAAGCGCTGAACAGCCGGTTCACGCCCTCATCGTTAAACTGCGCCGCGATGGTCGGGTACACCGGCAGGCTCATCTCGTCGGCATGCCAGAGGTTGTGATTGCGCTTGTACTGCTTGCGGATATCGCGCAGCGCATCCTGTGAACCTTTTTTCTCAAATTTATTGAGCACGATGAGGTCGGCCAGGTCCAGCATGTTGATTTTCTCCAGCTGCGTAGCCGCGCCGTACTCGCTCGTCATCACGTACAGGCTCAGATCGGTGATGTCCACAATTTCCGATTCGCTTTGCCCGATGCCGCTCGTTTCAACCACAATCATATCGAAAGAGGCCGCCTTGCACAGCTCAATCGCGCCCAGAATGGCCTCGCTTGTGGCGCGGTTGGATGCCCGTGTTGCGAGGCTTCGCATGTAAATCCGGTCGTTGTACACCGCATTCATGCGGATGCGGTCGCCCAGCAGGGCGCCGCCGGTTTTGCGCTTCGAAGGATCGATGGAAATGATGGCCATCGTTTTGTCTTCAAATTCGGTGAGGAAACGGCGCACAAGCTCATCGGTGAGGGAGCTTTTTCCGGCCCCGCCCGTACCCGTGATGCCAATTACGGGGATGGTTTTCCCGTTTTTCGACTGAAGCACTTCCCTGCCGCCGTTGTAGAGCAGCATGCCGTCTTTGAAATGCATCAGCTGCTCTGCCTTGTTTTCAATCGCGCTGATGCAGCGGCCCAGCACGCGCTTGTTTTTCTGCTTAAGCTGAAGCACGTCAATGGTTTCGAGGGATGTGGTTTCGTAGTCGCACTCCTGCATCATCAGGTTAATCATGCCCTGCAGGCCCAGGGTGCGGCCGTCTTCGGGGCTGAAAATCCGGGCAACGCCGTAGTCGTGCAGCTCGCGGATTTCGCGCTCAACAATCACCCCGCCGCCGCCGCCGTACACGCGGATGTGCCCCGCGCCTCTTTCCCGAAGCAGGTCCACCATGTACTTAAAAAACTCAATGTGCCCGCCCTGATACGAGCTGATGGCAATGCCCTGCGCGTCTTCCTGAATGGCGCAGTCCACAATTTCGCCCACGCTGCGGTTGTGCCCCAGGTGAATCACCTCTGCCCCGGTCGTTTGTAAAATGCGGCGCATAATATTGATGGAGGCATCGTGCCCGTCGAACAGGCTCGTTGCCGTCACAAAACGGATTTTGTGTGTCGGCTTGTAGCGTTCAGGCTGCTGCCATTCGGTTGCTGCGGTTTGGGTCGGGCTTTGTGTTGCCGGGCTGCTTGTACTCATAAGGGTAGATAAGTTCTTGAAATTCTTTTCTTTGGGTTCCAAAATGCTGGAAGCGCTTTTTATGCGCTAAAATACGGCTTTTACAACTCAGGACGGTGTTAAAACAGGTATTAATTCGTTGTGTTTTTTCGGGGGATGTGCTCCCGGGATGTTCAAACTTCGAAGCTTAAAAATCATCCGGCTCATTTTCCCGGGGTTCGGATTCGCCGGGGTCGTCATCACCCTCTGCGGGCTCGCCTCCGGACTCGGCTTGTTCCTCGGTTTCGTCACCCTCCGGCTGTTCTGCGCGGGCGGGCAGGTGCGGGTACTCGAGTTCGGTTTCACCTTCCATGCGGCCGTGTACCTCCAGATTGCGCTGCGCAACGAAGGGCTCCGGTGCCCGGAACGGCTGCACTTCACCCCGAAACCAGCGGCCGTCGCCGTCATCATCCCGGAAAGAAAGCAGGGTGTACCGCCCCTGCGGCAGGTCGGCGATGGTGAGCTCATCCTCCGTTTGGCCTTCAAAAACAAGGTTACCGGCATCATCAAGCAGGCTGATGTGGTGCAGAACGCCTTCCATCCTGCCTGCTTCTGCAACGCTGATACTCAGCGATCCGAGTCCGCTTCGGGGGAGGATTTTCGAGGAAATATTGCGCCGCGTGCCTGCAAACTCGTCGTAAATCCGGATGGTGTAGTCGCTCGACTCATCCCATATATCCGGCGGGAAAAGCAGCAGCAGGTTATCCTGCACCTCGAGCGGCTCCCAGGCTTCGTAAATCACTTCATCCTGCACGACTTCCAGTGAGTCCACGACGCTTGTGCCTGCAAGCAGGGTCGAAAATTCAAAAATCATCGGCTCGCTGCCCCGCACCCCGCGCTCGGTGAGATGACGCGTCATGCGTACGTGCGTGGTATCCGCGGCAGAAGATCCGGTAAAGGTCCGGTCAGAGGTTCGCGGCTCGTTGCCGCGCAAATCCGTAACGCCGCGGCTGCGCAGGGTGAAGGTCTGATTTTCGGGCAGCGGCCTGAGCGCCTGCGCGAAAACAACATCTGCCTGCTGCTTGTCTGCGAAAAGCGGCACTGCCTGCGTAAAATCCTGACCCAGCGAATCCAGAATCCGGATTTCGGCCTCGGGCTGAATCATCATATCGCGGCTGTAGCGCAGGCGCAGCCGGGTTGATGAAAACAGGCCGATGCCCTGAAGCGTTGGCCGTGTTGTGTCCGGCTCGTTCACGAAAAGGGTGCCGAGGCTCGCCGGCTGACCTTCCTGCACGCGTACCGTCTCGCGGTAAAACGGTCGGGCCGCTTCGTTCGCCGGGTTCCATATCCGGTTCCGGTTGCGGTCATCAACCCAAATGGCGCGGTAAAGCCCCTCAGCAAGATGGGTGAAGGTTACGCGTCCGGCCGTGTCGGTTTCGGCCACGTAGCTCGCGCGTTCCTCCAAATCGAACGGGAAACGGTACAGGAAAACAAAAGCATCTCTCTTGCCCCGTCCGGTCCGCGCATCGATGATGCGACCTTCGATTTCACCCTCATCAATCGTATCACCGGTGGAAAGTGCCAGCACAAAAGGGTTGGCCATCCGGTTACGGTTGTGGTCGGAAAGTTCGGTGCCCAGGGTAAAAATTACGGTCGTTGAATCGGGCAGAGGCTGCTCGAAACGCACCCGAACGCTGCGTCCGCGCCAGCTCACCTCATACCTGACCCCCGCAATCGGATCGATCCGGAACGCATTCCCAAACGACTGCCGGTTCATGTACTTGTTGAAATCGAAGCGGATTTCATCACCTGAGAAATTCACAGTGCCGTCTTGCGGGAAAGTGCCGATAACAACGGGCGGTGAGGTATCCGGCGGTCCGCCGGTCGGCTGTGTGGGTGTGGCACAGCGCAAGAGGAAAAACGCGGCAAGGATTAAGCCGCAAATGACAGCCGTTTTTTGAGTCATGAATCTCATCAAATCTAAGTCCAATAGTTTCAGCTGCTGCGGATGTTGAATAAAAGATAAACGGTGATACCCGTTGCGACAGCAATGATGGCCGGCTGACCGTACTCACGCCAGCGGTTGCGTACCTGCAGGGCTTCTGTTTCGTGAAACCGTGTTGCGGGCCAGTCGCTCACAAGCGCCTCATGGTTTTCAAAGGGGATGGTATCGCTGTAGCGGAAGGTCAGGGTTTCGGTTTGGGTTAGGGTACGGCCGGCATCACTCAGAAAAAGCTGAACCTCCCCTGCTATACGCCGCTCGGCCTCAGCCGGATTAATTTGCCTGAGGCTGTTTCGCGGGTAAAACATGAACTGCAGCTGAGGGCCTTCGCCGTCGAGCCGCAGCTGCGTGCCCAGGCGCATCAGCTCGTTGAACAGCAGCTGACGGTTGTACTCCGGTAGGTTCGACTGCACCGAAACCGGTTCGCTGAGACCGCTCAAGATGCTGCTTCCGCTGAGGGTGTCGAGGGCTTCGCGGAGTAAAACAGCTTCATTCGGCTCCGCCTGCCGGGCTTCGGAAAGCTGACAGAAGCCGGCGCTCATCAAAAAAAGAAGGCAAAGAAATGGTTTGAAACGCATCAGAGGTTATGAAAACAGTTCATTAAAAACGATATTGTAAAACAAGCCGGTACCCGCGTCCATTCAGACCGTACAGGATGCTCCGGCTCCAAAGGTAAACAATCCTGAACTCGCTTTAAACCATGAACCACCCGCTGCACGCAGTTAACGGTTTATACACCGATTATTACGAGCTCACCATGGCACAGGCCCTGTTTTTAGAAGGCCGCCATGAGGAGACTGCATGCTTCGACTACTTCTTCAGGAATTATCCGTTCGGCGGAAATTACGTGGTTTTTGCGGGATTGCAGACCCTTGCCGACGCCCTCCGGCATTTCGTTTTTGATGATGAGAGCTGTAAAGCCCTGCACGAACTGGGCTTTGATCCCGGCTTTATTTCCTGGCTGCACCGGAATCCGCCCCGCCTCACCATTGAAGCTCCGCCGGAAGGCACCCTGGTTTTTGCACACACACCTGTTGTACAGGTAAGCGGGAGCTTCGCGCACGGGCTTTTAGCGGAAACGCTGCTGCTCAACATCCTGAACTTCGAATCCCTGATTGCGACCAAAGCGTCCCGCATGGCCGACGCCCTGCTTCCGGGTCAGCTGCTGCTCGATTTCGGGCTTAGGCGGTCACAGGGTTTTGCCGGCTTCCATGCATCACGCGCGGCATACATCGGCGGATGCGCCAGCTCCTCAAATGTGTGGTCCGCCGTTCAGTACGGTCACCCGACGGGCGGCACGCACGCGCACGCATGGGTACAGGCTTTTGATAAAGAGGATGATGCTTTCCGGACCTTCGCCCGGCATTTCCCTCAGAAAGCCGTTTTTCTGGTGGATACCAACGACAGCATCCGTGAGGGCATCCCCAAAGCCATCACCGTAGCCAAAGAAATGGAAGCGGCCGGCCACAAGCTGTTCGGAATCCGGCTGGACAGCGGCGACTTCAGCATCCTCATCCCAAAAGCCCGCAAGCTGCTGAACGATGCCGGGCTTCCCTATGTGAAAATTGTGGTTTCTGATAACCTCGATGAACACCGCATCCGTGAGCTGAACCGGCTGCCGGTAACCGCCGATGTTTTTGGTGTGGGAACCAAACTGCTCGCGGCAGACGGCAGCCCGGCCCTGAATGGGGTTTTCAAGCTCTCCGAGCTGAACGGCAAAGCGGTGATGAAGCACTCCGATAACCCCGAAAAAATCACCCTGCCGGGTCAAAAGCAGCTTTGGCGGGTTTTGGATGAAGACCGGATTACGGGAGATTACATCTCCCTCAGCCGTGAAGGGCGTCCCAAAGGAGAAGAAAGAAAGCTGCGGGCAATTCGGACAGAAAAATTCGTAAGCGGCGATCCGTTCAGCGGCGCAAAGCTTTCTCAGATTCGCGAAAGGCTTCGGAAAGAAAAAGCAAGGCTTTCTGGCTTTATCGGAGCAGAGGCTTTGGGCAACATCTACCCGGTCGAAATAAGCCGGGACTTGCAGGATTTACAGGCAATCTGTTTGAAATAACGGACGTACACCTCAATCAACACTATCTTTAATAAACAGAACAAACAGCACATGAGAGCCCTTTTAATAGTTGATCTTCAGAATGACTTTTGTCCCGGCGGTTCGCTGGGCGTTAAAGACGGACACAAAATTTTGCCGGTAATTAATGAGCTGGCCAAAGATTTCAGGCTTGTGATTGCCTCACGCGACTGGCATCCGGAAGAAACGGTGCATTTCGAAAAGTGGCCGGTGCATTGCGTGCGTAATACCGAAGGCGCGGAATTTCATCCGGAGCTGAACCTTCGCCCGGTCACGCAGATTTTCGATAAGGGAACGGCCAATTCGGATGACGGCTACTCTGCCTTTGAAGCCACAAATCTCGACCTTGAATCCTATTTAAAAGATCGACAGGTTGAAGAACTGTACCTCTGTGGCCTCACAACCGAGTACTGCGTGAAAGAAACCGCGATGGATGCGCTCAAAGCCGGATTCAAGACATTTGTGTTTACTGACGCCATCGCACCGGTAAACCTCAACCCCGGCGATGCTGAACAGGCACTCAGCGAAATGCAGGAAGCGGGCGTCATTTTTTTGACATCAAAAATCAGTCTGAGGTAATCCCATGGGGAAAGTGCTAAGCATCCTCATAATCGGAGGAGGTCTTGCCGGAAGCTGTGCAGCTCTTCAACTGGCAAAGAGAGGGCTTCAAACAGAAGTAGCCCATCAAAATAGCATCGCAGTTCAAACGGCAAGCATGGTACCGCTTGCGTTGTACAATCCGGCAGCTGCATTACGTGCAAAAAAAGGCTGGCGTGCGGAAGAGTGTCACAAGGCATTACACGGGATGATTGATGAACTGACCGAATTTTTGGGCCATTACAGCTTTGTGAGTAAAACAGGAGTACTTCGGCCTTCACTTGATGAGGAAATGGCCTTACACTTCAAGAAATCAGCTGAAACCGAAGGCTGGCCTGAGGGCTGGGTAAGCTGGCTTGAGCCCGGCGAACTAAAAGAGCGGTTTCCTGAGTCAGAGCACCGCTGGGGCGGCCTTTGGGTGCAAGCAGGAATGACGTTTGATACGCCAGCCCTGATCAAGGGGCTGCATCAGATGCTGACCGAAAAATATGCGTGCCGTATTTCAGAAAGAAAGGTCGTAAATCTGGATGAAAGCAAAACCGGAGTTGAGGTAAGATTCGAAGATGGCAGCGCTATAACGGCTGAATCAGTGCTGTTAGCAGCAGGCGCTTCATCCAAAGAAATCATAAAGCCAGTTGAGTTTAACCTACACCCTGTAAAAGGACAGACGATTGAAATAAAGCGCTTTTTACCCGAGACTTTCAGTCCGTCGGTTTCTTCCCGAGGCTACGTATCCTTACACTCGCATCGTGTGGTTGTCGGAAGTACTTACGAACATCATTTCAAGGATCTGAATCCTACCGCACAGTCTGCGGAGTTTTTGCTCAAAAAAGTACCAAAGAGTTTTCCGGGGGTGCGGTTGCAGCAACTTTCTATTACAAAATCATGGGCGGGCATACGCCTCACAACCCCTGACAGGCTGCCCCTTTTAGGGCTCATACCGGGTAAAAAGCGGATATATTTTTCGTCCGGTTTTGGTTCAAAAGGCATAATGTTTGCGCCTTATTGCGGAATTTGCATTGCAGACCACATCTGTAATGGCAATGATCTTTTTCCCGAAACAGACTTACACAGACAGGTTTATCATTAATATTTTTTAATAAACTGTTTAATCACAAATCCTGTCGTAATAATCTTATTGAAGATCAGTCTTCAGATTCGGCATTTGGTGCCGGACGTTCAAAAAACTGAATTCCGGTATCAACATCCCTAACAATCCTGCCGTCAGGTGTAATCCTTTCCCCATCTCTTGGCGGGCGCTGCGGAAACTGATGAATGTTTATATTCCGGTCATAATCATGTGGCACGTAATGATTATGATCACCGTGCGGCACAATGAAATAGCCGGGGTCTTCTTTGAAAACATTATTGGAACTGAGTACAGCGATAATAGCAATTACTGCCGCAAATGAAACAAAAAACAGTTTTCTCTTTTTTGATGCCATAGTTCAGAGTCTGAAATTAAAGGTTTTTAATAAACTAAGAGCTGCACATAAAGCGATTATGAATCATAAGATAACATTTTAAGCTGCAGCGACTAATCACAATTATGCAGCTACCTTTTGTACCTGCCCGATAATAAAGAAGCAGAAATAATCCGTAAATAATTTTACTAATAAACGTTAAACCCGTATTATAGCAAACGCCTCGGAAATAATGCACCTTCAATTCCGGGCTACACAGCTAAACAGCTGAAAATTGCAGGCACCTAAATCATATCCGCACTAAGGGTATTCGAAATATTACTTACTGTAGCTGATTCACTTCTTAGGTTGAATACAGGTCAAGTGTTAGTCTAACCATCAATCATGAGTAAATATGCATCAAACTGAAATGCAGAATGATATATTAGTATATGGATCTTATGGATTTACAGGTAATCTCACTGTAGATGAGTTCCAGCGCAGGGGTTTAAGTGTCACCCTTGCGGGCAGAAATGAAGATAAACTAAAACAGCAGTCTGAAAAAACCGGGTTACCATATCTTGTTTTCGAACTGAATACACCCGAACTAACTACCATTATTAGTCCGTTCAAAACAGTTCTAAATTGTGCTGGTCCGTTCAGATATACGTCACTAAGGCTCGCTAAAGCATGTGTGAACAGTGGCATAAACTACCTTAATGTAACCGGTGAATTCGCCGTTATCGAGCAGTTAAGTTTATTGGATAAAAAAGCTCAGCAAAACGGTTGTGTTGTTCTTCCCGGAGCAGGTTTCGATGTTGCCCCGTCTGATTGCCTGATTGCATTTGCACAAAATAAATTCCCGGGTGCAAGAACGATTCGTTTATGTCTTTCTTTGGGCGGGCGGCCCTCACGCGGAACCATGCGTACTTCTTTGTCTCAATTTAAGGAAGGAGGTGTGATCAGATCACGCGGACTCCTCACCCCTGTGAGAATAGCTCACAAAAGCTATAAAATTGACTTCCGGGATAAAGTGCGTACCTGCGTATCCATTCCTTGGGGCGATATCTCTTCCGCTTTTTATTCTACGCAGATTCCGAATATCGAAGTGTATATGGCAATGCCAAATCGATTTGCAAGGCTCGCAAAACTTGCCGGGCTGTTTCATGGTATTGTTAAACGTAAACCATTCAGCAGCTTTCTTGCTTCATGGGTGGAGCGTCAGCCTGAGGGTCCAAGCCTGAGCGAGCGGGAAAAAGGTGGCAGCCGTATCTATGTAACGGTAAACGATATTACTTCACGCAAAAGTTTCCTGCTCAAAACTCCCGAAGCTTACACCCTTACAGCTCAGATCGCGGCCGATGCAGCCATAAGGGTTACAGCTGACACGGTTAAGCCGGGTTTCCATACCCCGTCAACGGCTTTTGGCATGAATTATATCATGAAGTTCAAAGGTGTTGAACGTCATGAGCTCGTTCGTGGTAAGCGGAACAGGCTGTAATTAAAGCGACGACACCTTATTAATTACGGACAAAAAATATTTATCCAGTGTTAACGGGTCATCATCCCTCGGTTCAAGAGGGTGATGACCCTTAATTTTTTGGATCGGAATCGGGGCATAATAGTGCGGGAAGCGTTCACCGCTATTTGTAAGATCTTCGAGGATCAATGTCCGGCTTAAAAAGTCTTCCTGCTCAAACGCAATAAAAAGCAAGACCAATCCTTTCCGCCCTTTATAATACCTTTCATAAACACCCGAAAGCTGAGCTGCACTGCACAGATGAACAAACCCCTCAGCTTCGTATGCATCCGGGGCATAAATACCGTTTTGGGCCGCCTCAAACTGAGATTTTTCCGCTATGTGATAATACAGCACCGTCACGGTATCAGAACTGACCTCTTTTTTCGATCAGGAACTTGTTCAGCAGCTCTCTTGCTCTGAAAATATGTGCTTTCACCGTGCCTAAAGGCAGCTCAAGCATATCGGCAATTTCCTGATAGCTTTTGTCATCCTCATGGCGCAGCTTAATAATAGTGCGGTACTTATCCGGCAGGCTGTCGATGGCTTCTTTGATAATGCGCTCCCGTTGTTTGCGAATCAGCTCTGAATCCGTTTCACTGTCGTGATCAGGCAGCTCTATCTTCATGTCACCGTCTTTTGACCGAACCGGCTCATCTATAGAAAGCGTCCGCATTTTTTTCTTTCTGAGATAATCAATCGAATGGTTGGTCGCAATCCGGTAAAGCCAGGTCGAAAATGCGTAGGTCGGGTCGAAGGTGTGTATGTTGTCGAAGGCCTTCAGAAAAGCTTCCTGAACCAAATCTTCAACAATTTCTTTATCGCGCACAATTTTCTGAACATGAAAATGCAGCTGCACCTGATACTTTTCCATCAGTCGCGCAAATGCTTTTTGTTCATTTAGTTTTGCACGGTCAACAAGGGCGTAGTCTTCCTCCCTGTTTTTTAGTGACCTAACCTGCCTTGCCTGTTCCGTTTCGGAAGCCATTCGTGAAAAGCTGTATTTGTCTTATAGTAATATAATCCGGTTGCCTGCAATCTGATAAGGTAAGCATTCTGCGCAATAACCTGAAAATGAATCAGTGATTTTTCGATTCAGTGAGGTCTTACACCTGTTCCGGGAATTCATATCAGGAAGCCGGGCTGCTGCTGTGAAAAAACGCTTCGATCATGCTTTTTAGCCTTGTTTCTTTGCGTATTTTAAGCGCAAACTAATGCTTACTTTCAAAACTCAAATATCTCTAATTCGTGAGTGATCAAAAGATAATTTTTTCTATGGTTGGGGTCAGCAAGATCCGTAAGCCTAACAAAACCGTTCTGAAAGACATCTACCTTTCTTTTTTCTATGGTGCCAAAATTGGCGTACTTGGTCTGAACGGGGCCGGAAAAAGTACGCTGCTCCGCATCATTGCCGGTGAAGACAAAGATTACCTCGGCAATATTACGGCACAAAAAGGCATCACTTTCGGCTATCTGCCACAGGAGCCTGAACTCGACGCCGAACGTACGGTACGGGAAATCGTAGAGGAAGGCGTACAGGAAACCGTTGATCTACTTAAGCAGTTTGAGGCCGTAAACGCTGCTTTTGCCGACCCTGACGCCGATTTCGAAGCTCTGATTGAGAAGCAGGCCAAGCTTCAGGATCGCATCGATGCAGCCGGCGCCTGGGATCTCGATAGCAAGCTCGAGCAGGCCATGGACGCCCTCCGGACGCCGCCCGGCGATCAGAAAGTAGGCACGCTTTCCGGTGGCGAAAAACGCCGCGTTGCGCTCTGCCGTCTGCTGCTCAAAAAGCCGGACGTGCTCCTGCTCGATGAACCTACCAACCACCTCGATGCGGAGTCTGTCGGCTGGCTCGAGCAGCATCTTGCCCGCTACGAAGGTACCGTAATCGCCGTAACCCACGACCGCTACTTCCTCGATAATGTTGCCGGCTGGATCCTCGAACTCGACCGCGGCGAAGGCATCCCCTTCAAAGGCAACTACACCTCCTGGCTGGAGCAAAAAACCGAACGGCTCAAACAGGAAGAACGCTCCGAGTCGCAGCGTCAGAAAACCCTGCAGAAAGAGCTTGAGTGGATTCGTCAGAATCCCAAGGGCCGCCGCAGCAAGAGCAAAGCGCGGATTTCAGCTTATGAGCAGCTGCTTTCCGAAGAGCAGCAGAAACGCCGTGAGGATATGGAAATCTTCATCCCTGCCGGTCCGCGCCTTGGCGATAAGGTGATTGTGGCCGAAAATCTCACCAAAGGGTTCGACGAAAAACTGCTGTTCGAAAACCTCGATTTCAGCCTGCCGCCCGGCGGAATTGTGGGCGTAATCGGTCCGAACGGGGCCGGAAAAAGTACGCTCTTTAAAATGATTATCGGGGAAGAAACCCCGGATACCGGCTCGCTGGTACTGGGCGAAACCGTGAAGCTCGGCTACATCGATCAAAACCGCCCGCTTGACCCGAAGAAGTCGATCTGGGAAGAGATTTCCGGCGGACAGGACCTCATCAAACTCGGTACGCGTGAGGTGAACTCACGTGCGTACGTGGCCCGCTTCAACTTTGCAGGCAGCGATCAGCAGAAGAAAGTTACCGAGCTCTCCGGTGGGGAACGCAACCGGGTGCATCTGGCCAAGGTGCTTAAAGAAGGCGCCAACGTGCTGCTGCTTGATGAGCCGACCAACGATCTGGACGTTAACACCCTGCGGGCCCTCGAAGAAGCCCTGCTCGAGTTTGCCGGCTGCGCGGTGGTTATCAGTCACGACAGATGGTTCCTCGACCGCATCGCCACTCACATCCTCGCGTTTGAAGGCAACAGCGAAGTGTACTGGTTCGAAGGTAATTTTGAAGAATACGAGGAAAACAAGCGCAAACGCCTGGGTATCAGCGAGGATCAGCCGACCCGTATTCAGTACAAAAAACTAATGAGGTAAACCTATGACGCTCCCCGAACTTGCACAACGCATCGATCTTCTTCGTGAAGACACGCAGCCACAATGGGGCAAAATGACGCCTCAGCACATGGTTGAACACCTCACCGCTACCCTGCTGCTCGCTACGGGCAAGGTTACGGTAAAAGTATACACGCCTCAGAATCAGCTCGCGCAAATGCGGGCTTTTCTGATGAGCGACAGGCCCATCCCCAGAGGTGTGGTGAGTCCGGCCGTCGGCTCGGATCTCCCCCCGCTCAAAAATGAAAGTTTCGGGGCTGCGATTGAGGAGTTCCGATCGTGCTTCGAAGCATTTCACTCGTACTACGAGGTAAATCCCGAAGCTGTACACATCAATCCGGCCTTTGGTGAACTTACCTATGCCGAATGGCAGCAGTTTATGAAGAAGCACTTCACTCATCATTTTGAGCAGTTCGGCCTGCTTTGAGCCACCTGCTCCGCCCTTCACGGCTTTTGGCTTCTGAATGAAGCTGAAAGCCGTTTTTTATTTCGTCATCCATCATCCCGCATTCATCACTCCGCATTATGAATAAACAGCAGCTAACCGATGCCGTAAGGGCCGAGGCTTCGCGCCTTGGTTTTGAGGGCTGTGGTTTTTCAAAGGCGATGTTTCTGGAAGATGAAGCCCGCCGGCTCGAGAGCTGGCTGCTTGCCGGAAAACACGGCAAGATGCACTGGATGGAAAATCATTTCGACAAGCGCGTTGACCCGACGAAGCTGGTACCCGGGGCTAAAAGCGTGGTGAGCGTGCTGTGCAGCTACCATCAGCCGGAGCTGTTTGCTTCGCACGCGGCGGATGAAAGCAATCCGCGCATCTCAAAGTATGCGTTAGGTGAGGATTATCATTTTGTGCTCAAAGAGAAGCTGTTTGAGTTATTCGAATTTACCCGGAAGCTTAACGGCGGACTCGAAGGCCGGATCTTCGTCGATTCTGCCCCGGTTATGGACAAAGCCTGGGCCGTGAAATCCGGGCTCGGTTGGATGGGCAAACACACCAATATCATCAGCCGGAAAGCCGGCTCCTGGTTCTTTTTGGGTGAAATGATTGTGGATGCCGAATTCGTGTACGACAGCCCCACCACTGATCACTGCGGCAGCTGCACCCGCTGTATCGACGCCTGCCCGACCGACGCCATCACGGAGCCTTACACCGTTGACGGCTCGAAGTGCATCTCTTATTTCACCATTGAGCTGCGGGAAGAAATCCCGGCCGAATACCACGAAAAGCTCGGAAACTGGATTTTCGGCTGCGATATCTGTCAGGATGTCTGCCCCTGGAACCGCAAGGCCGCTTCGGGCAACGAGCCGCGACTCATGGCACGGGACGAACTTGTGGGGCATGACCTCAGCTACTGGGAAGAACTCGACCTCATGGAATTCCGCCGGCTCTTCAAAAAAAACCCGGTGAAACGAACCAAATTTGAGGGGATTCAGCGGAATATCAAAGCCGTTCGCGGAAACCTGAAATCCTGAAGCCCGGCTGTATCCGATCTGTGTTCCTTCCATAAAAAAAAGCCGGACATCAAAAATGTCCGGCCTGAAACTAAACTTGCAATGCGCATCTGAGCGCATCCCCCGTGAAAAAACCTACGCGTATCAGGAGGCCGCCTGAAGGCTTGAGTGACCAAAAACGCGGCGGAGAATATCTGTGGTGCGTTTCACAGGATCCTGCCGTATCGCTTTTTCTTCCTGCTCAAGCAGCAGAAAAAGCCCGTCTGTTGCCCGCTGTGTTGTGTAGGCCGTAAGGTCGGTTATTACCGGCTGCACGAAGGGTATGCGGTTGTACTGCTGCACGATGTCGTTCCAGTAGCGGGTTGCAAGGGTGTTGTCGAGCGCCTGTGCGATAACCGGGCGGAATAGGTTATGAAGCTCAGCAGTTGTTGTGCGCCGGAAGTATTCGGTTGCGGCATTATCGGGGCCGCGCAGAATTTCAAAGCCGTCCTGAATGGTCATCTGCTGCACGGCCTGCCGAAAGACAGGCGCAGCTGAACGCGCGGCTTCTTCTGCCGAGCGATTCAGGGTTGTCACAAAATCATCAACCAGGCCGCCAAAGCCCAGATCGCGGAGGGTATTTTCCACGCGGCGGGCTTCCTGCGGGAAAGCAATAAATAGCAGCTGATTGTCGAGATAGCCACCCTGAGCCGAAGCTGTACCTGCCGCCCGGGCTGCCCCAACCTCGAGTGCGTCTTTCAGACCCGAAACGACTTCCGCTTCGGAGAGCGGCAGCTCGCCGCCGCCTATACCAGACTGTTCAACAAACTGCTGAAGTTCAGCACAAGCACTAAGGACAAAAAGCGCTGTTACCAGCAAGCCGGCTAATTTTACTGATTTCATATGTGTTTTATTCTATTTGTATTTGAAGGATTGTAGCACCACGCATCACCATGAGCTCTATTTTACTGCCGCCCGCGGCCTGCATCATTTGTTCGAAATTTTCTACATTTTCAACACGTAAGCCATTGATGGCCAATACAATATCATTTGTTCTTAAACCTGCTCTACGGGCTTCCGAGAAGCGGCGCACCTGTGTTACCATCAGCTGCAGACCAAGCTGCCGGTGGGCTTCTATGTGAAGCTCGGTAACACTGAAACCGCGGTCGAAACTCGCCGTTGCCGGTTCCCGCTCCTCTTCGGTGTAAGGCTCGGTACCCGTACCGGTTTCGCTGTCAGCCTCCGGGGCCACATTCCGATCCTCTTCCTCTTCCCCTTCCCCTTCCGGCTCTGAGTGATCGGGCCCCTCATGAAAAGGACCGCCGCGAAAGTCCTGACCGAAAGGGGCCATCAGTTCTTCCGGCGAAGCTTCCGGTGCGGTCCATTCGCTGATTGCCGGATTGTCGAGCCCGGCAAGGGTGATGAATTTGATTTCTTCCGCACCGTTGCGCCAGACCGAAATCTCAACGGTCTCGTTGGGCCTGAACAGTGCAATCTGCGCCTGAAGCTCATTGGGTTCGTTCACGGTACGGCGGTTCACCCGGGTGATGACATCCCCCTGCCGGAGTCCGGAAACCTCGGCAGCTCCGCCGGTAACGAGCCCGGAAATTTCCACCCCTTTGATGCGGGGCATATCCAGCTGACGCGCCCTGCGCTGATCTACCGACACAATGCTAACACCGAGAAATGCGCGCTGTACCTGACCGAACTCCATGAGGTCCCGCGCAATTTTGAACGCCATATTAATGGGGATGGCAAAGCCGTAGCCCTGATTCATTCCGTTTTCGGTCGCGATGGCCGTATTAATGCCAATAAGCTCACCTGCGGTATTTACAAGCGCTCCGCCGCTGTTTCCGCGGTTGATGGCCGCATCGGTCTGAATGAAGCTCTCAATCCGCATCCGGTCGTTGATTATCTGCACATCCCGCGAAAGCGCGCTTACGATGCCGGCGGTAATGGTTGAGCGCAGCCGGAGCGGATTCCCGACCGCCATAACCCAGTCTCCGACTTCCACATAGTCGGAGTCGCCGAGTACAATATGCGGCAGCTCATCTCCCTCAATTTTGATTACGGCCAGATCTGTTGAGGGGTCACGACCGACTATGCGGGCCGGAAACTGACGCTTATCGTGCAGGGTAACGCGCAAATCACGACCGCCTGCAACTACGTGATTATTGGTGATGATGAAGCCATCCCCCGAAATCAAAACACCGGAACCTACCGCATTTGACCGTCCGCGCGGAATTACCCGCTCCCAGAAATCTTCTTCAAAATTGTGGTTTTCATCACGAGGCATTACAGCCCGTGCGTTTACACTTGTTTCGATATATACAACAGTAGGCACGACCATCTGTGCGATATCACGTACAGAAAAGGCCGGAAACCCGGTGACTTCCGGCGCAGTTTCTGCTGAGGCCGCACTCCGCATTACCTCCGTGACTGCTACTTTTGTAGGTGTAAAGGGTGAGTAATACCCTCTGAGCAGCATATAAGCCATGCCCATCACAATGCCTATCATTACGAGGAGTACGGCAGTCAGTATTTTTTGATGAAGTTTCATAGCAGCGTGGGCAAAATTATGCGGATTGTCCGAAAAAATAACAGGATAATTTCAGAGGATTTGTTCAAAAATCGAATCTGATTTTCGGTCCCGAACACCTTCAATATGGTGTTTGAGATAAACATCTAAATGATAAACCAATGGTTTTAATTCCTGAACCGGCATTTCCAGATTCAGGATTCCGGACGATTTTCCGCTGAGCGCAAAAAGCAGGTAGCGGGATTGCTGCTCACTGAGTTTGAAAGAAAGGCCGTCATCCGGTACATCAGAAAGGCTGCCCGACAAAATATTGAGATAAAGCACCTGCAGACCGGCTGTACGGATAGAAAAATCGGGCCACGCCTCAGGCGGCTGAAGGCCTACTCCCAAAATTTCTGCAACCCTTACCTGCAGGTATGGAAACAGATTCCGTGGGTTCGCTTCGGTTTCGGAAAGCCATTTCAAAAATTTCTCAGTGAAGTCGTACAGCTCCTCATTGGGCTCCTGATCTTGAATAACCTGCGAAATAAGCTCCAGAAATGCCATGGACAGGGCAAGCTTCGTGAAGTCACCCTGCGTACGAACCGTGCTCACGCGCGACTCGGCATCTTTCATGGTCTGTACGCCGCGGCTGTCTTTGTAATAAAAGGTTGCATCGATCACCGAGCCGAAAGCCATAATGCCCGCATATTTACTTTTGGATTTTTTGAAGCCGCGCACCAGAACCCCAAGCCGGCCCAGCTCCCTTGTGAAGAGCGTAATAATTTTGCTGGATTCCTTAAAATCCACGGCTTTGAGCACGATGGCAGGGGTTTCAGCAAGCATGAAGCATGTGTTTTATTTTGGGTGATGCGGTACTTAGTCGTATGTAATCCAGTTGCGGTCTTCCATTACCTGAATGAGGGCCGGCAGGAAGGTGACGGCAGCAAGAAGGGTGAGCCCGATGCCGATTACAGCGAGGAGGCCAATGGAGTACAGGCCGGGATGCATGGTAAACAGCAGACCCGCGAAACCGAGCATAGTTGTGAACGAGCCGATGCTGATGTGCTGACCCGTACTCGAAAGTACGTTCCACATGCTCTTCGGGCCTTCCTCCCGGTAGCGGCTCGCGAGGTGAACCCCGTTGTCGTTTCCAATACCCAAAATGGCCGGCAGCGTAACCAGGTTATAAAAATTGAAACTCAGCCCGAACAGGATCATCACAAAAAAGAGCCAGGCAAGGCCTACCACAAGCGGCAGCATGGAGATGAGGGTCCACCGGAACGAGCGGAAGGAAATGTACATCATCAGCAAAATCATGATGAAGGTCGCTGTGACCATGATGAAGCTTTCATCAGTCATGAGCATCAGCATTGACGCGGCAACAAGGCTGGTACTCGCGCTGGTAAAAATCCGGCCGTCTTCCACTTCTATCTGCCCGATCTCCTGTTTAAAGGCGATGGAGTTTCTCCCGTCGCCAAGGCTCACATTCGGATAGATCATCACGAACTGCCCGATTTGTCCGTCGCGGGTAACAAAACGCTGCGTCAGGTAATCAGGCAGCAGCTCAAAATCGAGGGGCTCGGTTGCCTGAGCTGCCCTTCTTAGCCGGTCGAGGTTTTCATCCTGCTGATCCCGGATGAAGGGGTCGTTCAGCAGTTGGCGAACCTCAGATATGCGTTCAAGCTTGTGCTGTTCGGCGGCTTCATTTATCGGGAAGCGCTCCTGAAGCGCTTCAAAATCGAGAATCAGGGTACTATCGCCGCTTTCTTCGCGTATGCCGCGCAAAGCACGCAAAATCAGGTCAACATCTTCGTAGGAGTCGGCCACAACGTAGGCTGGATTGCGGCGCTCTGAGGAGGAGCCTTCCGCCGAACGGCTCAGCTCGCGGAAAGCCTCAAACTCCGGAAAAGCCGGTTCAAGTTTACCGAAATCAAACTCGAAATTAAGCTTGTCTGTGTTAAAAAGCACAAAAACCACGATGAGCGTCCCCGCAGCTACAATAGTTCTCGCAAAGGGGTAGCGTCTTGTTTCGGTACTTTTTTTGGGGTTTCTCCCGTGGTTGGTATTGATCAGAATCCAGTTGAAGCGCTCAAACAGCACGATGAAAGCCGGAAGCAGGTACATCATGCTGAGGTAGGCCAGTACGATGCCAAGACCCGAAATGAAACCGAATTCAGAGAAACCCCGGAAATCCGCATAAATGAGCACAAAAAGGGCAATGGCAGTGGTAATTGCCGAAGTCATGATTGCGCGGCCGGAAGAACTGTAGGTGGATTCCAGCGCCTGAATGACCTCTTCTCCGTCAGAGCGCTTTTCAAGATAGCGGGCGTAGAAATGGATGCCGTAATCGATGCCGAGACCGAACAGAATCACGAACAGCACCGAGGTCATGGTGTTGAGCGATTCCAGCACAAGTGCCGTAACCCCGAATGTTACAAGCAGGCTTATCACCAGCGGAATGCCGATCAGAAAAACGGGCACCGGTGCCCGTTTTACGTGCGAGAAAAATCCTTTTCGCCGCTCCGATTCAGGACCACGTTTATAGTTGATGTAGGTCTTCCAGAAAAAATAAATCAGCACCATCAGCAGAACACTCCCAATACCGGTCGCAAAACTGTTGATGACATCATCCATAATGGAATCAATTTCCATCAGGTGCCGTTTGAGCCTACCGCCGGCCATCACCTGCATTTCCGGGTTAAAGGTTGCAGGCTGCATTTCTTCGATCAACTTGTCGTACTCGCGGAACAGGGTGCGGAGAAAACTCAGGTCACTGCGTGAGCCGGTCGGGATAAAGCGCAGCAGCATGGAGGTGCTGTCTGCACTTATCGGGTAGCGGTCAGGGATCAGTTCGCTGTACAGGTCGTCAAAAGCACGGGCACGGGCCGAATCATCTTCCTCATCATCATCCCAATCGTCTTCAAAATCAACGAAAAAAGGGTTTGCAGCCAGTTTGGCATCCTCAATCTCATCTTCAAGAAAAAACACCAGCTCGTCAAGCTCAGCGTCTGTTGCAAGGTACAGGGCGTAATCTTTAAGGATGTCAACTTCCTTAATAAACTCATAGCGCGAGAAAAACGGCTGACCATTCCGGGGGTTGATCATCGCCATGCTTCGCGGGATGATTTCTTCTGCAAAGCGCAGATTATCTTCGAAGCTCGGCGAATTGATGACGACCTGCATCTCCGTTTCACCCCCTACCCGTTCCTGCAGGGTTTCGAGGGCTACTACGCTGGGGTGCGTTGGCGGCAGCAGGTTCGCAATGTCGGTATCAACCTGAAGCCGTGATGCAAAAACGGTTGCGATTATCGCAATCAGGATGGCCCAGCTGACCGTAAACTTAGGGTGAT
Source organism: Cyclonatronum sp. (assembly GCF_022565315.1). Classification (NCBI taxonomy): domain Bacteria; kingdom Pseudomonadati; phylum Balneolota; class Balneolia; order Balneolales; family Cyclonatronaceae; genus Cyclonatronum; species Cyclonatronum sp. The sequence continues at coordinate 22,836 of NZ_JAIUMX010000026.1, forward strand.
TATAGTTGTACCGGAGAATCGGACGTAAAAAATTCAGGATGTTATCCATAGAGGAGAATGTCTTTCAGTAAACCCGGGGAAGAAGTGAAAAAAAAGAAATAAGATATATCGGGCGATGGTTCCGATGCTTAAGCAATTATCGGAGAAATTGATTTCCGGCAGTGAATCCCATAAAAGCGTCCGTGAAAAAAGAACTGAGCCTGTATGCCGGAAACAAACGGGAAAAGGTAAGAAAGATTTCCCTCAATTTCGCTGAAGTGAAAAAGGGTTAAGGCATTTCGTCGGGAGCAGGATAAAGGGCATCAGCATGGCTTTTCTCGATTTGAAGTCTGGTTTTCCGGAGTTCGGTTATGCTCCGGTAAAGTTCGCTGCGCTCGTCTTCGCCGGCATAGCTGAGCTGCTGATTTACCTCCTCAATCTGCTGCGACAGAAATTGAAGCGCCAGCGATTTTACCGCGCCCCTTGCCGTTGCAAACGGATCGGCATCGCGGAGTATGCTTCGGCTGCGTTTTGCGTTTCCGACTTCAGAAACCGCAAACTGCTCAATAAATACCTCGCTCACCAGCCGCGGGAAGGGCGGCTCCATGGCGGTGAAGTGCTCAATCGTTGCCGGAATTTCCTGCTCATAACAGGCCGTAATGGCTTCGTAAAACTGCCGCAGCTCAGGGTCTGTAAAGTAATCCGGACCGATGAGGTTGCCTACGTAGTAGATCATGCCGTCGCCGTGCTCTATCATCAGGCGGATGATTTCCTTTTCGGCTGCCGGCCGCCTCACCTGTACCGGCCGCGTTCGCGGCACTCCTGCTCCAGCCGGCGCTGAAGCCCCGCCGCTGCCCGGGTTCTGGAACTGCCCCTCCGCCGGATGGGGCGCACCACCTTGCATTTCCCGCTGCTGCGCACGGCGCTCACGGTCGATTGCCCTCGCTTCCTCCTGCCGCACGGCCGCCGCGAGCGAACCCAGCTCCGCATAGAGCGCACGCTCGCCAATGCCCGTCATTTTGCGCAAGTGCCCGATCAGTGTTTCGCGCAGCACCTGATCGCTCACCCGGGCGATGGAAGCCAGAATCCGGCTCACGACCTGCTTCCGGCTCATGGGGTCGTCCCACTCGCCTTTGTCCTCGGCGTGCTGCACCATGAAGCTGATAAAATCTTTGGCTTCTTTGCGGGTGTAGTTGATGAACGACTCCGCCCCGAACTGCTGTACAAATGAATCGGGATCCTCGCCGTCGGGCAGGTGCATCAGGCGCACGTGCAGCCCCGCCTGCAGCGCCACGTCGAGGCCGCGCAGCATCGCATTCTGACCCGCGTTGTCGGCATCGTACACCATCAGCAGATTGGGGGAGTAGTTGGCGAGCCGCCGCATTTGTTCCGGGGTGATGCTCGTGCCGCTCGTTGCCACTACATTGGTTACGCCATGCTGCCAGAGTGAAATCACATCCATGTACCCCTCCACCAAAATACTCTGGTCGTGCTTTCTTATTTCATTGCGCGCCATGTGTATGCCGTATATCACTTCACTCTTGTTATAGACTTTGGTCTGCGGAGAGTTGATGTACTTCGGGCCCTTCCCTCCTTCCATAATGCGCCCCCCAAAGCCTATCACTTTCCCGGAGGGCGAAAAAATCGGGAACATCAGCCGCCCGCGGAAGGTGTCGTAAACCTGCTGATTCTGCTCACTGTACTTGATCAGGCCAGCCTCATGCAGATACGTTTCGTTGATGCCGCTGCTCAGGGCGTGTTTGTAAAAGGCATCGAAGGCATCCGGCGCATACCCGACGCCCCATTTGCGGGTCGTGGCAGCGGTGAGACCGCGCCGGCCGATGTAGTCGCGGGCTGCGGCCGCACTGTCTTCGGCGGCGAGCGTTTGGTGGTAGTACACCCCGGCAAAGCGCAGCGCATGATAAATGCCTTCAACGAGCTGCGTTTGTGCATCGGCTGACTCACTGCTTTCTTCCTCCGGCAGCTCAATGTTATAGCGGCCTGCGAGCGAGCGCATGGCTTCCACAAAGCCGACGCCCTCCATCTTCATCACAAAATTGAAGACATCCCCGCCTTCGCCGCAACCGAAACATTTAAAGATGCCGAGCCGGGGCGTTACATAAAAAGAGGGCGTGCGTTCATTGTGGAACGGACACAGACCGGTAAAGGCGCCGCCCGCTTTTTTGAGCTTCACGTAGTCTGAAACGACATCCACGATATCCGCGGCGTCCCTGATTTCTTCTTTTTTATGATCGGTGATTCGAGTCTGAGCCATGCCTTAAAGATAGAAAGTTTTGATCCTGAACCGCTATTTTAATGCGATCCATTCATCCCAAATCCGATTTATGAATTCACCTTTGTTTCAGCCGGAGACCTTTCGGAAAGAATTCCCGCACACAACAGAAAAAGGCATTTACTTCAATCACGCCGCGCTCTCTCCCCTGCCTGAACGCACCGCCGCGGCCGCTCAGCACAGCCTCGAAAGCCGGCAGAAGCTGCCCGTAGATGATTTCATGTCGCTGGATTTCCCGGTGATGGAGCAGACCCGCTCAAGGCTTGCTAACCTCATCGCCGCCGCCGGAGGCAGCCGCATCGCCTTCACCCCTAACACAAGCTTTGCGCTGAGCATCATCGCAAACGGCTTCCCGTTCGGGCCCGGCGATGAGGTTTTGCTGTATGAAGAAGAATTTCCGAGCAATGTCTATCCCTGGCTCGTGCAGCAGGCACGCGGGGTAAAGGTGATGCGGTTCAGCGGTGAAAACGGATGTTTTAGCCTGGACGATGTGCGCCGTGCCCTGAACCCCAACACCCGGATCCTGGCCCTGAGTGCCGTGCAGTTCGTGAGCGGCTTCCGGGCCGATCTGCCCGTCCTGTCGGAAATCTGCCGGGCCAACGGCACCTTCCTCGTTGTTGACGCAATTCAGGCGCTGGGTCACAGCCCGGTTGAGGTGCTGGCCTGGGGCATCGACGCCCTCTGCTCGGGCTGCCACAAATGGCTGATGACCCCACAGGGGCTGGGCTTCCTGTACATGAGCGAGGCTTTTCAGGAACGCATCTCCGTAACGGCCAAGGGCTGGCTCTCGGTTGCCTCGGTCTGGGAGCTGTTCGATACGGAGCAGCCGCTCAACCCCGGCATGTCGCGCTTCGAGCCGGGCACTTTCAACCTGCCCGCCATACACGGACTCAACCAAAGCCTGGCGCTGCTTGAAGAAGCCGGGTACAACAACATCCGCAGGCACGTGCTCAGGCTTGGCGACCTGCTGCACGAAAAACTCACAGGCACCGGACTCCAACTCTACGGCCCACACGAGCCCGAACGGCGCTCGGCCATCCGCACTTACCGGCTTCCCGCGCATATTGACCCGCACGCCCTGTACGAAACCCTTTGCCGGGCGGGTCTTTATCTTTCCGTACGGAATGGATTGCTGCGCTTTTCGCCTTATTTTTATAATACAGAGGCCGAAACAGAAAAGGCAGCCGCCCTCGTTACCGACTGCCTCCTTCGCTCATAAACTGATTCTGAAATCAACATGCCGTACCAAAAGCTATTCTCACTTCTCAAGGAAATCGGAATCGTGATAAAACTCACGGTTGAAGAATGGCTTGACGACAACATGATGCTGCACGCCGCAGGGCTTGCCTTTTATACTATCTTCAGCCTTGCGCCCCTGCTGATTCTGGTGATTGCCTTCACCGGCTTCGTTTTCGGGGAACAGGCGGCTTCCGGACAGCTCAGTATCTACATGGAAGAAGTGATCGGCAAAGACCTTGCCGAAACCGTGCAGAATTTTGTGAACGCCGTTTCACAGACCGGTCAGGGCACCTTCGCGACCATCACAAGTACGTTTGTGCTGCTCTTTGCCGCTACGACCGTACTCACACAGCTTAAAGAATCGCTGAACACCATCTGGGATGTGGACAGAAAGAACCGTCAGCCCATCAAAATGTTCTTCATCAACCGTATTCTGAGCTTTGTTCTGATCATCGTTTTCTCCCTGCTGCTGATTTCCACCTTTTTTATCTCCACGATTGTTTCCTTCATCAGCCCGGTTCTGCAGCAGCTTTTTCCGGCAGGCATCCGCATCTACTTCATTCTGAACGGCTTCATATTCCTTGCCATCTCAACGATTCTGTTTTCCATCATCTACAAGCTGCTGCCGGATATTCAGATCCGCTGGTCTGACGTTTTTCTGGGCGCCTTCATCACCTCAGTCCTCTTCCTGCTGGGCCGTACGGCGGTAACCTTCTACCTCAGCAACGCCGCCATGGCCTCAACCTACGGCGCCGCAGGCTCCTTCGTAATCTTCCTGATTTGGGTGTATTACAATGTGATGGTGATTTTTCTCGGCGCCGAATTCACCCAAATCTGGACAACCCGCTACGGCTCAGGGGTAAGGCCGGGGATGTTTCTCAGGAAGGAAAAGGAGAAAAAGCCAAAGCCAAGCCTGAATTTTAACCGGATAAATGACTGATGCTGAGCTGAAGCTTAGTTTCAGACTTTCATCCTATTTCACAAAGACCATTGTTTGGGTTAGCACTCCGGCTGCTGTGCTCAGGCGGTACAGGTACACCCCGCTGGAAAGCGATGACCCATCAAAACGGACGCTGTGGCTCCCTGAAGCCAGATTTTCATTTGTCAGCACCTGAACGACCCTCCCGATACTATCATAAACGGTCAGGTTTACGTGTCCGGCCTCCGGCAACGTGAATGGGATGCGGGTGGTCGGGTTGAACGGGTTGGGATAATTCTGACCAAGAGTGAGCCGGGCAGGAAGCTGCCGCACGTCCGGCAGACCGCTGAGCGGTTTTAAGGTGATGCTCAGCTGAAAGCGGGCCTGCACATCATTGCTGTTCATACGGTGTTCGGCGGGGACAGCGAGGGTTTGCGAGAGCAGCTCTGCTGCTGAAACACGATCCTGCAGCTGCCGCATCGGCGCAATTGTACCCAAATTGAGGCTGAAGCCCTCTTCAAGCTCATACTGCTGCCCCGTTTCGGTATCGGTGAGCAAAATTTCGAATGCATCCATGTGATGCATCATCGGAATGCTGAGCTCAAGCGGCTCGCTGCCCGTAGTTTGTACATGCAGCGGGATGCTGAGGGCTCCGCCCTGAAGGGCGCCTTCCGAAAGGTGCTGAAACCGTAGCGGCGTGCCGTCGGCAGCCTCAGTAAACAGGTGCAGATATTCATGGTGAAGGCTGCCCAGCTGCCACACATCTTTTGTGCCGGGCCCCTCACCTCCGGTATGGCTGCCTTCTCCTACTGAAAAACCAGCGCGTACAGAGCGCTCTGCTCCGTTAACCTCCAGAATCACGACCGGCTCATCTGCCGGCTCATCTCCGCCGAACGGAATCAGTTCAGTACCTACGCGCTGCTCCGGCCGGAACAGGATGCGGGGCTGCGGGTTTGCGCTCAGTGCCTGAACCCAAAACCCCTGAAAAGGCGCAAGCCGGCCGTCGAACTGATTGAATGCAGGCGACCCGCCGAAAGTGAGATATGCCGAGGCGTTGGCATCCCACACATAAATAACTTCCGCAATATTTTCTGAGTCGGCAAGAAGTGCGGCTGCATCAATGGTGAACGGATAGGGATTCGATACCAGGTTCCAGCCATCGTTCCGGATTTGTATGCCCAGCGGAAAAACGACGATATCGTTGTTCAGCAGGCCGTTTACCCCAACAGATTTCGGCCAGAAAGCCGGATTCGGATTAAACGGGCGCTCATCTTCATACACGTAAATAAGTGCGCCCCGACCGGAGCTGCCGCTGCTGCTTCCGGGAACGTGCCCTATCATATCAGACACGTGGGCAGGTGCCGTAAAGGCGGTTTCAGATGGTGCAGCAGCGTTGTGGAAGAACACGTTGGGTTCGCCACCGCTGCCCTGATTGGCACCCGGAAAGCCCTGCATCCAAAGAGTGCCGAATAAATCCCCGTAGCTGCTTTGCTGAACGGGCGAGCCCATCATGCGCCAGCCCTCAGCAGGCCCCGGTATCGACACCTGAATGCTCCCGCTTTCTGCTGAAGGCACCCCGATTTCCCAGAGCCAAACTTCATCCGAGACGGTTGTTTCCAACGTGTTTTGCTGCGGCCTGACCTCCCCGCCAATCCATAACAAATCACCGCTTTCAGTGAAAGTAAGCCCCGCCTTAGCGCGTTGCTGCCAGGGTGCATTTTCGGTGATAAGCTCCCAGTTCGCCCCCTGATCTCCGGAATACCAGATATCATTAAATGAAAAACCCTGACCGGTAAACTCCTGACTCCCGCCCATCAGCACGACGCCACCACCGGGAAGGGCTGCCAGCTGCAGGCCGTACCGGATTTCCCAGGCAGCGTCGGCTGTGCGCTGCGTCCAGGTAAGCCCGCCGTTGGCTGATGTCCATACATCATTTAAATACGTGTTTGTACTGCTGCTTTGATTAATCCTGCCGCCGGCAATCATGATGGTGCCGTCAGCAAGTGTAACCTGTCCGTGGTTGAGGCGCGCCTGCCAGGGTGCATTTGCCACAAGCACTTCCGGCACTCCGTTCTGCCCGTTTATACGCCACACATCGTTTCTCGCTGTAGTACCGCTGCGTCCGCCGGTTCCGATCACGTTCATGCCCAATGCCGACATCCCGAAAAAACGCCTTGTCGGAATCGTAGTGCCTAAATTTTCGGCTGAAGACCAGCTGGCTCCGTCAGCGCTTATCCTGAGCCGGCTTCCACTTGCGTTAATGCCATTCATTTCAATGCTCAGCAGGGATCCGTCCGAAAGCCGGGCTACCTGAACGGTCGCAGAAGAGCTTGCTGTGAAATTTGCTGCCGCCAGCTGCCAGTTGCCCTCACCCGCAGTTTCAGAATACCAGGCATCTACCGGACCATCAACCGGGTTGGGGCCGGACTGATCATCTCCCCCGGCGATAAAAACCGTTCCGTTTCCTGCTGTTGCTGCTGCATGACCGCTTCTTGCTGCAAATCCGGCATTGCGGCCGCTCACCACCGTTTGCCCGTTCAGGGTGTTAAAATGCAGGCGTTCGCGAAGCTGCTCTTCGTCATCATGGGTTTGCCTGCCGCCAATAAGCAGTATGTCTGTGCCAAAAGCTGTGGATGCCGCCTGACTCCGGCCGGGGAATTCCCTTCCGTCATTCGAAACACTCCAGTTGATGCCGATCGATGATACAAAAACATCCGTCGCATTCCGGCTGCGATCGCCCGTTACCAGATACAGATTCCCGTTTGAAAGCACGCCCGCGCTGTGATCGCGCCCGACGGATACATTTATATTGCTCGTCATTAGTACCCAGGAAGTTCCGTTATTGGTCGAGCGCCACACATCGGTCAGTTCACTACCGGTATCGCTGTTGTAACCGCCAATAATAAACAGCCTATCACCCTCAAACGGATCAGGTTTCTTAACCAGCTGATGCCCTGCCCTTCCCGGCCAGATCTGATCCGGAGGGATGCTCAGTTCACTAAAACTTTGCCCACCGTTTTGAGACCGCCACACGGTATTAATGTAATTATTATACAGCGTGCGGCCGCCCATAAACAGGATGTCATTATTTGGCAGCACGATCGCCTGCCCGCCGGTAATCTGCCCAAGACCGGTACTGAAGCCGGGAATGCCGGCAAAGTCAAATGTCTTTACCCAGCTCTCTCCGCCGTTTTCGGATTTCCAGACATCCTGCGCCCGAGAAGTGCTTCCCGGATTATTTCCGGGGAAAACATAAAGCACATCACCTGATGAAACAGCGGCCGCAAAATCACGCCGCGGATCCCAGCCGGCATTTCCAAGCACCCGCTGCCAGGTTCGCCCCTCATCTTCTGAGCGCCAAACATCATTCATGGCTCCGGACGCCGTTTCGCCCCCCATCATAATCAGGGTGTTGTCTGATAACTTTACCACCTCATGACCGTCACGGGCACCAAAGGGGGATGTTGAAATAAGTGCCCATTCAGCGTTGAGGAGTCTGTCTTTTTCAGAAACGGCCTGCTGTGCAGTAGTTTGTGCTGTTACTGTAACAGAAAACAACAGCAAACTCAGGGCAAGAGCGCCAGCTGTGCGGTAAATCATGGTCCGGGATTTTGAGTTGTGCCGCACACATCATGATAAATGCACGCAGATGATAAACATTAGCTATAAGTTTTACACCTGCAAGAAAAGCATCTCCCGCTTAATATCTAAATAACAAGTTGTTAAATATAAGTAAAGCAAAAATGGCGCAATTCATCCCGAACGGCTCTTAACCAGACGACACTCCCCTCTAATACACTTCCAAAAACATCCGGTCGCCCGGTTTCAGGGATTTTTTGAACTCTTCGGATGAAGCCGAGAGCAGGGCGCTTGGGTCGGCAGTACCGCGCAGCTGCAGGTAATCGGTATGGTTTTGAGTGATGAGCCCCTTGATGATGCCCGTTTCCATGCCTTTGAGGCCGCAGATGTAGATCAGGGTATTTTCCTGCCGGAGGATGGGATCAAGCAGGTCGGCCCGGTCGATGAGCTGGCACTGCACATAAGGCCGGGAACCGTCAGCGCGCGGATCTTCGCGGGAGATGGTTGGCAGGTAGTGGAAGCCGGGGTTTTCAGCTGCAAGACCGCGGAAGTAGCGCTCGTACAGCAGATCGGTACGGTACGGACTCCCGAAAATGAGCGCGATTTTGCCCTTATAGCCCGCCTGCATCAGGTCCATAATCATGCCCCGAAAGGGCGCGATGCCGGTTCCGGTTGCGAAAAACACGTAGTTGAAATCGTGCATGTTCTCAGGCAACAGGAAACGCTTGCCGCTGGGCCCGGCAACCTTCACCCGATCGCCCGCGCGGAGGCTGCTCAGGTAGTTGGAGCACAGCCCGGTAAACAGCTGCTGGGTCTCCCAGTGTTCGCCTATCACGCGCTTCACGGTGGTGGAATGGTGCCGCCCCGCGCCGTCTTCTCCCCTGCTTGGTGAACTGATCGAGTACAGCCGCATGGCATTAGGCTTGCCCTTTTCGTCAGTTCCCGGGGGCAGTATGCCAATGCTCTGCCCCGCGAAAAACTTCCCTTCAAGCGGGGTTCCGCTCAGGTCGAAGGTGATGTGACGAATGATGTTCGGACTCGCGCCGCTTGTCGCAATCACCGATTCCAGAATCGGGACTTCTACGGCGTTGTTTTTGTTGCAGATATTCAGCTCAACTTCAGGCAGGGTGATGCGCGTCATAGTCGGCATGTGGTGTAATCGGTCTTGGATTTGTTTAAAAATTAGTTTGATGTAAAATACGGCTTATGCCGCGTCTCCGCTAAACAATCGGGTTAACCGTGTTTAGGGTGATGGCTTCGGTGCCTCATCCCTTTTCGGTTTCGGCGGCTAAAACTTCTTTTCCGGCCGGAAACGTTTCAACGAGCTGCTCAAGCAGCCGGATGCAGGCTTCCATATCAGCTACGCCGGATACCACGATCCGGATGGCCTGATCGCGCTGGGCAACATTCACCTCACGCCCGGCCTGCTGCAGCTCGCTGATGATTTTCGGCATGCGCGCCTGTGCGTAGAAGAGCTCGCCCGCGCGGGTTTCCGCGGAGGGGCACAGCAGCCAGATGCGGCCTGCCCTAATGGTGACCTTCACAAATAGCAGACGGCTCGCCAGCAGCTTGATGTGCGTAGCCTGAATGAGCGTTTGCGCCTCGGCGGGCACCTTGCCGAAGCGGTCTTCGATTTCCGTGGCCCATTCTTCGATTTGCGACACTTCCTGCGCGCCGGCAAGCCTGCGGTACAGGTTCAGGCGCTCCACATTGTCGCGCACGTACCACTGCGGCAGCAGGGCCGCCTCATCAAATTCGACGGTCGTTTCCGGGTACTCGATGTCGGGCTCCTGATCGCCGAACAGATCCGCAAACTCACTTTCTTTCAGCTCACGCACGGCATCGTTCAGGATTTTGGTGTACAGATCGAAGCCCACATCCGAAATAAAGCCGCTCTGCTCGCCGCCCAGGATGTCGCCTGCCCCGCGTATATCGAGGTCGCGCATGGCAATGCTGAAGCCGGAGCCGAGATCGGCGTACTCCACCAGCGCCATCAGGCGCTTGCGGCTGTCGTCGGGCAGTGCCTGAAACGGGGGCGAAATGAGATAGCAGAAGGCCTTCCGGTTCGAGCGGCCCACACGACCGCGCAGCTGATGCAGCTCGCTCAGCCCGAATTTATCCGCATGGTTGATGATGATGGTGTTGGCGTTCGCAATGTCGATGCCGCTTTCCACGATGTTGGTGGAAATCAGCACGTCAAATTTATGCGCGTAAAAATCAAGGATGATGCGCTCGAGCTCGGTCCCCTTCATCTGCCCGTGCGCAAAACGGACCTTGATGTTGGGCACGAGGTCCATCACCAGGCCCGCCATTTCCTCAATGTTGTGCACGCGGTTGTGGATGAAGAACACCTGCCCGCCCCGGCTCACTTCCTGCACGATGGCATCGCGGATGCGGGTGCCGTCGAAGCCGATTACGTCGGTCTGAACCGGTTGACGGTTCGGCGGCGGAGTGTTGATTACGCTGAGGTCGCGCGCGCCCATGAGCGAGTACTGCAGCGTGCGCGGGATGGGCGTAGCCGTGAGCGTGAGGGTATCGACCGCGGCCCTGAACCGCTTGATTTTCTCTTTGGTCGCCACCCCGAAGCGCTGCTCCTCATCAATAATGAGCAGACCGAGGTTTTTGAATTCCACATCTTTCGAGGTGATGCGGTGCGTGCCGATGAGGATATCGACCTGACCCGCCTTGAGTTTTTCGAGCGTCTCTTTCTGCTCGGCCTTGGTGCGGAAGCGCGACATCAGATCCACATTTACGGGGAAGGGGTCGAGCCGGCTTTTGAAGGTTTTGTAGTGCTGATCGGCGAGGATGGTTGTGGGCACGAGCAGGGCCACCTGTTTGCCATCGAGCGCAGCCTTGAAGGCGGCCCGCACGGCGACCTCGGTCTTGCCGAAGCCCACATCCCCGCAAATGAGGCGGTCCATGGGCAGGTCGCGCTGCATGTCGGCCTTCACATCTTCGATGGCCTTGAGCTGATCGGGGGTTTCCTCAAAAATGAAGGCGGCCTCCATCTCGGTCTGCATATAGCTGTCCGGCGGGAACGCATGCGCCCGCTGCGCCTTGCGCCTGGCGTAGAGCTGAATCAGCTCGCGGGCGATGTCCTTCACCTTGCGCTTGGCGCTCGCCTTTTTGCGCGCCCACTCCCCGCTGCCGAGTTTGGTGACCCGCGGCTGATGCCCGTCCTTGCCCGAATATTTCTGGATTTTGTACAGGCTCGAGACATTCACGTACAGCACGCTGTCTTCCTGATACTTCAGCACGACCACTTCCTGAATGCTGTCCTTCACCTTGATTTTCTGAAACCCGGAGAAGCGGCCGATGCCGTAATCGACGTGCACCACGTAGTCGCCCATGTTCAGGTCCTTGAGCTCCTTGAAGGAAATACCGCCGGAGGGCGCCCGGCGTTTGGTCTTGGGCCGGTGATAGCGGTTAAAGATCTGATGATCGGTGTACATCGCCAGCCCTTCTTCCGGCAGGAAGAAGCCCTCGTGAAGGGTTTCGACACTCAGCTCGTAGTTGAGCGCATCGCTCGGATCGCCGAGCAGCTCAGCCAGCCGGTCGCGCTGACCCGTGTTGCCGCACAGGATGAAGGTGCGCACGCCCGAGCGGCTGAGCTCGCGCAGGTTTTCGTCAAGCAGCTTGATGGCACCGTTGAAGACCGGCTGCGGCCTGCCCCCGAGCTCATGACGAAAACCGAAGTCGGCATCTCCCGAAAGCATCTCGCCCAGATAAATCCGCGCATAGCCCGAAAGCCGCTCGCGCAACTCATCGGGGCCCATGAACAGCTGCTCAGGTGCCGGCAGGGCTTTGAGGTCGTCATCCCCCTTCTTCCGCTGCTTCTCCTGCTGCACGAGCAGGGCATCATACACGGCCCGGGCCTTTTCCAGCTGATCGCCCGCGGCAGAATCACACAGCGGCGGGTTGAACATCACGTAGAGGGTGTCCGCGGGGAAGTAGTTCAGCAGCGATTCGCGCTCCGTGCTGTTGAAGGCCGAGGTGTTAGGCACAATGCGGACGCTGTCGAGGAAGGAGATCGAGCGCTGCGAATCGGCATCGAAATGCCGGAGGGAATCGATCTCATCCCCGAAAAATTCGAGGCGCACGGGATAGTCGCCCGTGTAGGGGAAAATATCGAAGATGCCGCCCCTAACGGCCATTTCGCCGGGTTTTTCCACGAAGGAAACTTCCGTGTAGCCGCTGTCGATCAGCTGCTCGCGCAGGCCCTCCATGTCGGTTTCCAGCCCCTTGTACAGCTCGATGGCCGAAGCCGAAAACGACTGCGGGGAAATCACTTTCTCGCACAGGGCGGCGGCGCTCGCTACGAGAATGTTCTCGTCGTTTTGGATGACCGAATCGAGCACCTCAGCCCGTTGCACCAGGGTCGCGGAGTCGTGAATGCCGACCTCCTGATAGGCTTTGTTATTGGAATCAGGGAAAAAATGAAGGTTCTGAACGCCCAGCACGGCAAGGTCGCCGGCAAAAAACTGTGCGCGCTCCTCATCCGGAAAAATAAAAACCGCGTGCTTCACGCGGTCGCTCAGCTCCGCCGCCAGGATGGATGACAGTGCCCCGGCGTAGCCCTCAAGCCGGATGAGTTCTTTGTGTGATGCGTAAGACAGGATGTCAGCGATGGGCAGCTTCGGCAAAAGCTGCGCCCGGATATGGCTTATGGCCATGCGTCAGTAAAAATTCGTGATAAGGATGGATGAATCGGGTGATAATCGCCCGCAAAGTTCAAAACAGTGTGATTCTAAAGGTTTGGTTTGCGCGGTCATTTTTAGGGTGATGCGTTCCCGGCCCGGACAAACTGTCCCGGCCCGAAAAGCCAAAAGCCGGACCCCCGAAAAAACGGAAGCCGGCAACAGGCCCTAAAACTACGGAAGTTTGAAAAACGTTGCGCGGGATATTCATGGGTGCACCAAACCCCGCGGCCTACTCAGGCGAAAGAAAGCCTTCACATGAAGCCTTAAAGTCACCCCAAAAAAAAAAACAAAAGTGTCATCTCGAAAAGTCATGGATGGCAAAGAGCCCGTCGAAGCCTCAAAAGCCGCCTCAATCAAAAAAAACAAATAATGTCATCTCGAACGGCGGGAAATAGCATTGAGCCATCCGAAGGCAGTGAGTGCGGCACAACCCGTAAACGTTTCAAAGCATCATGTGAGAGATCTCCAAAGGCTGAAACTGCCCGGCACTTACTCAACGCCCCTCTGCACCAACCGTCGGCGAGGCAAGCCCGGGGCACATTCAAAGGAAGGAGATCCCTCACATTTCTCCCTTGCCGGGTTTCGGGGCGGCTCCGGCACCGTGGCTCCGGGCGGCTCTTTCCCAAATGATAAGCGTTCGGGATGACACGGGGTGAGCTTTTGGCTTTTAGCTGTTAGCTGTTAGCTTTAGGGATGCGGCGTGGCCTGCCATGAGTCCGACAAAGCCTCAAAAGCTGCCCTTTAAAAAAAACCAAAAG
>NZ_JAIUMX010000027.1:0-35952 GCF_022565315.1 Cyclonatronum sp.
GATGGTGAAACAGTTTGGCTTACTCAAGTGCAAATGGCTTCATTGTTCAATCAAACCAAGCAAAACATCAGCCTACACATCAATAATTGCTATAAAGAAAAAGAATTGAGCAAAAAAGCAACTGTCAAGGAATCCTTGACAGTTCAAACCGAAGGTAATAGACAGGTAAAACGTAAGCTGGAATATTACAATTTGGATGTAATCATTTCAGTAGGCTATCGGGTCAAATCAATCCGTGGAACCCAATTTCGCCAATGGGCTACCCAACGAGTATTGTTTATTTATCCAACTAAAATAGCCGGATAAAATGGAAAATCATATAGAAATATATAAATCTTCTGAAGGAATTGAAGTTGCCATAGTTTTTAACGAAGAAACAGTATGGGCTACGCAAAGACAAATGGCATCTCTTTTTGAAACCACTCCCCAAAACATCACGTTACACCTAAAAAATATTTATAAAGAAGAAGAAATTGATGAAAATTACAACTTGTAAGGAATACTTACAAGTTCAACAGGAAGGAAAAAGGCAAGTAAGGCGAAAGCAACTGGTTTATAACTTAGATGCAATATTGTCAGTGGGCTATCGAATTAATTCGAAGCGTGGCACCCAATTCCGCCAATGGGCTACCCAACGCCTGAAAGACTATCTGGTGCAGGGCTACGCCATCAACAAAAAACGACTTGCCGAAAAGCAGCAACAGGTTGAATATTTAAAAACAGGCATTCGCATTTTAAGCCGTGCCATCAGCCAACAAGCCAGCGCAGAAGACAGCCAAATACTGCAAATATTTGCCAAAGGGCTTGAATTACTGGATGATTACGACCACGAACAGTTAGATGCCAAAGGCAAGACCATTCGGAAAGCTACTTATCCTGAGCTAAATGAATATCTGAATCTGATAGCCAAGATGAAATCAGCCTTTGCTTCAGATGTGTTTGCCAAACCAAAAGACAAGGGATTTGAAAGTTCCGTAAAACAGATTGCTCAAGGGTTTAATGATGAAGACTTATACAAAAGCATTGAAGAAAAGGCAGCTACGCTCTTATATCTTATTGTAAAAAATCATTCGTTTGTAGATGGGAATAAACGAATAGCCGCAGCTTGCTTTCTGTATTTTTTGGAGAAAAATGACTTGCTATATATTGAGAATAATGCGCCTATCATCAGCAATGAAGCACTAGCGGCCATTACCTTGTTTGTGGCAACAAGCAAGGCAGAAGAGATGGAAACGGTGAAGCAATTAATCATCAGTATTTTAAACAGAAATATATGACTTGGGAATACTCAGAAGATAACTTAATAGAGCAAACGGCGATTGATTTATTTTTCAATCAGCTGGGTTGGGATACGCTATTAGCCTACAACAAAGAAGGCTTTGGCGAAGGCAGCAGTTTGGGCAGACTGAACAAAAAAGAAGTGGTGCTTAAAAAGATCTTCTTTGAAAAAATAAAAGCGTTCAATCCCCATTTGCCCGAACAAGCCTACAATCAGGCCTACGAAAAACTCATTGAAGAAAGCATTACCAAGTCGTTAGCCGAAATAAACTATGAAAAGTATTTGCTGATTCGTAATGGTATTCCCGTTGACTTCATCAACGAAAAAGGCCAGCAGATCAAGAACAAAACAATCAGGGTTTTTGATTTTGACAATGCAGATAACAACAACTTTTTAGCCGTTCAACAGCTCTGGATAGAAGGCAGAAGTGGCCGTCAAAGAAGACCCGATATTATTGGTTTTATAAATGGTATTCCCGTCTTGTTCATAGAACTGAAAGCAGCCCACCGCAAATTAGAAACTGCCTACAACGATAATTTTACAGACTACAAAGATGTCATTCCCAAACTTTTTTATTACAACGCATTCGTAATACTGAGCAATGGCATCGAAAGTCGTATTGGAAGCATCACGGGCAAGTATCAGCATTTCCACGAATGGAAACGCATTACTGAAGAAGATAAAGGTATTGTTGACTTAGATAGAATCATCGTAGGCGTTTGCGAGAAAAAGCGTTTTTTAGATTTGTTTGAAAACTTCATTCTGTTTGATAACTCATTGGGTAAAGTGGTAAAACTCATTGCCCGCAATCATCAGTTTATTGGCGTTAACAAAGCCATTGAAAACATACAGCACAAAGAGCAGCTCTACAAACTGGGCAAAATCAGTTTAGAGGAAAAGCAAAAGCTTGGTGTGTTTTGGCATACACAAGGAAGCGGAAAATCCTATTCAATGGTTTTCTTCTGCCAAAAAATACATCACAAGTTTACAGGCAGTTATACTTTCCTGATCGTAACCGACCGTAACGAATTAGATACACAGATCTACGGCACCTTCAGCGGTATTGGTGCAGTGCCACAAGTAAAAGCAGGTTCTAAAGATTCATTGAAAGCCAACAGCGGAAAGCATTTGAGAGAATTGTTGCGTTCCGAACATCGCTATTTGTTTACACTCATTCATAAATTCAACTTTGAGGAAGAAATCACCAAGCGGGACAATATCATTGTCATTTCAGACGAAGCCCACCGAACGCAAGGCGGGAATTTAGCAATGAACCTGCGTAATGCCTTGCCAAATGCTTCATTCATCGGCTTTACAGGTACACCGCTTTTTAAGGATGATGAAATTACGAAGCGCATTTTTGGGGATTATGTTTCCCGATATGACTTCAAACGGAGTGTGGATGATGGAGCTACCGTTCCGCTGTATTACGAAAACAGAGGTGAGTATTTAGGATTGAAAAACCCGCTTATCAATGAGCAAATCAGAGCCATCATTGATGCTGAAAGCGAAGATTTAGACAGCGACCAACGCAGCAGGGTTGAACAACTATTTGCAAGAGAATATCCCATACTAACCGCAAGGAAAAGACTTGATGCCATTGCCAAAGATGCCGTTTGGCATTTCTGCAACAGAGGGTACAAAGGCAAAGGAATGTTTATCGCATTGGATAAACTCACAGCTGTGAGAATGTATGATTTGATCACGCATCATTGGAAACAAACCGTTGAGCAATTGGAAAAGGATTTGCGCAAACGCAACTATGGCGATCAGGAGTTGTTGGAAAAAAGCCGTGAACTACAATGGATAAAAGAAACGGAAATTTGTGTGGTCGTCAGTTCGGAACAAAATGAAATACAAAAGTTCCGGAAATGGGATTTAGACATTGTGCCGCACCGGGAAAAAATGAACACCCAAGACCTTGAAACAAGGTTTAAAGATGAAGATGATCCTTTCCGTTTCGTGATTGTTTGTGCCATGTGGATTACGGGTTTTGATGTGCCTACCCTATCTACCTTGTATTTAGACAAACCCCTGAAGTCGCACACCTTAATGCAAGCCATTGCAAGAGCCAACCGAATTAGTGAAGGCAAAAACAATGGGTTAATAGTGGACTATATTGAAACCTACACAGCCCTGTTAGACGCTTTAGCAATTTATGGTTCAGGCGGAGAGGAAGGCGGGGGCGGTAAAGGTGAAAAACCAGAGCCACCTGTTAAGCCAAAAGAAGAACTCATCCAGCAATTAGAAGAAGCTTTAGAAGCCACTGAAACATTTTTGCAAGATGAAGTGCGTTTTGATTTGCAGGAATTAATCAAAGCAGACGGTTTGCACAAACTTGCAGCAATGGAGAAAGCGGTAAATGCAGTTTATACCAATGACGAAACCAAGCGTAAATTTCAGATTTTAGCGAGAGAAGTTTTTAAGAAGTACAAAGCCCTGCAACCAGACAAGGTATTAAATCAATATGCACCGAAAAAGAATGCCATTGATGTAATCTACACAGCCATTGAAGACAATATTGAAAGCTCAGATGTGACAAAGATAATGCGTCAAATTCAAAATGTGGTGGATGAATCCATTGAAAATATGGTTGCAGACCCGGGCTACAACGAAAGTAAAATCATTGATATAAGCGGTTTAGACTTCAACCTGCTTGAACATTACTTTTTGAAAGCTAAAAATAAAAATATAGTCGTTCAATCCCTAAAAGACAAGGTTGAAAAGAAACTGAAACAAATGGTAGAACGCAATCCCATGACAGTTGACTATTACAAACGCTATCAGGAAATCATTGAAGAATACAACAGAGGCAAAGACGAAGTTATAATCAAAGAAACTTTCAGAAAATTAATTGAACTCGTAAACTCGTATTCAGAAGAAGAAGCCGACACCAGGCGGGAAGGACTAACAGACGAGCAAAAAGCCATCTTCGACATACTTAGATTTGGAAAAAAGTTAGAAGAAAAAGAGAAAAACGAAATCAAGAAAATTTCAGTCGAGCTACTTGAAGATTTAAAACAGGAGAAATTGAAAGTTGAGCAGTGGGCAGACAAATCAGTAACAGCGGCAGCCGTTTTCAATACGGTAAGCAAAACACTTTTTGAAAAATTACCCTACCCGACTTATCAAACAGACGACATTGACATGAAAACGAATTTCGTATATGAACATCTGAAACAACAATATTTCGGAGGAGGAATCAGTATTTACGGTCAATATTAGCCCTCTACGCTGAAACTGCCGGCCATTATGAATGACCGAAATCTTTTTCCGGAACCCGAGGCAGCCTCCGAAACCGGAAAAAATAAAATCTAAAAACCCTTAAATTTCCAGCCCAAGCAAGCGAGCCCGGACACACTTTTGAAATACTACAGATTCACTTTTCCAAAAAACAGGCACCATAGCGAAGAAAAATCGCTATGTGTGCCTGCATCCGGAAAGTTTAGGAATTTTCTACCTTACTAAGGTCATTTTTTTGGTTTTTGTGAAGTTATCGGCATTCAGTTTATAGATATAAACACCTGAAGCCAATCCGGCTGCATCCCATGTAACGGTATGTCTGCCTGCCGCGAACATCTCATTCCTGATCGTACCAACCCTTTGGCCCATTGTATTATAGACCGTAATTGCTACCTGTGAAGCTTCAGGAAGGCTGAAGGAAATATTGGTGGTAGGGTTAAACGGATTCGGATAATTTTGTGAAAGTTCAAATCCGGCAGGCAGTGCAGGCACATCATCCCCGATGGAAACAGCGCCTCCGGCAGGCATCACCCCTATAAAAATCCTCCGGCTTCCGTCGGAGGTAAGGGTGATATCATCGAGTGTTAAGGTACCCGTAAAATCCCCGGCCAATATGATTTCACCACCGTTGTAGCCGGATGTGATAATATCAAGCGGATTTGTGGCAAAGGGGCGGGTTTCTTCCTCATAAATCACTTCCTGACTTTCGACACCAGAACCTTCAATATTTTTGGCCCAGATAAAATTACCATCTTTATCAAATTTCGCTATGTATATGTTCGAATCTGACTCTGTTGTAAGGATAACCGGTGTTTCCGAATCAGCATCAAAAATGATGGAATCACTATATCTTCCCAACACAAGTACATCTTCATTTTCGTCCAGTCTTACGACATCTGCCGTTGCAAAATCGAAACCAAACTGACGAACCCAAATCGCGTCGCCGTCTATATCATACTTCACAAGAAAGGCATCTATATTTCCCATTGCATCAATCGTTTCATCTGAACCTTCAAAGTAAGCATTACCGCTAAATAAGCCTGCGACATAAAAGGAACCATCCCCGGCAGATATTACACTATTCCCAATGATATCATCACCGGCACCCATAAAGCTGGCAAAGTACCATTCTCCGTTTATATCGTAGCTGATCACAAAGGTATCCGAATTACCTGTGTCATTATCCCAATAAATATCTGAATCGGGTAAATACATACGGCCTTCGCCAACAATACCCAGAATATTCAAATAGCCGAGGGCATCCGCGGAAATAGATGTTGCAAGGTCGCGGCCAGGTGTCCCGAAAACATCTGCCCAGTACAGGTAGTTTCCGTCTTTATCAAGAGATGCAATAAAAAAGTCGGATTCGCCTTGTACCGTAACTTCTTCACCCAAAAAAGTTGTCCCTGAAAATCCACCTGCAATGTACGGATAGCCTTCTGTATCGATCATGATAGAGTTGACAGAATTTATTCCCAATTCTAAACTATTGGGTGAAGCTTCACTTCCGCTTTCTCCCCCTAATGCCCATAGGAAGTTTCCGTTCATATCGTATTTGGCGACGAACAACTCAAGATTGATTAAATCATCATTTCTTCCGTCAGTTAAGCTGCTCAGGATTTCACCATTGTTATCGGTAAAATGAAGCTCTTTCACAAAAGAACCGCCCACATAGACATTGCCATTATCGTCAACGGCTAACGTAAGGCCGCCATCGAGCGAAAACTCCTCCGCCACATCCTGACTTCCGTGAGCTAACTGATACCAAAGCAAAGCGCCATCAGGACTGATTTTAGCGATAAAAACATCATATCCGCCTGTACTTTCCACTACAACACCATCATACGAAATGGTACCGGTGAATCCGCCGGTTATGTAGCGGTTGCCCTGCGCGTCAACGGCGATTTGACCGATTTGTGTAGCACCGGTCAAACCGATTGTTAAGGCGCTTTGAAAGGTTAAACCGGAGGATTGGATATAGGATTGCTGCAAGTTCAGAACCTGACTGAATTCCATCCCATTCGGTAAAACATAGTCCGATTTATCAGGTCTGGGTGCCCATGGGGGCTTTGGGCAATCTTCCACACACGCACGAGGAAAAGCCATAACTACTGCTGCTGTTATTGCTTGCCAAAGAAGCAGGATCAGCAGCGATTTCAGGAAATGTAGTTGTTTTGTTTTCATAGGTTTATTCCTTTGATTTGGATCGTTATTAGGAATTCGTTGAGGTTTTTTAAGAGTTATTATTACCAGTATTGTTAAGCAGGTTTGAGAATTCCTTTTGCAAAAAAGCTTTGTAAGGAAACAAGCGAAAAAACATATCCATGCAACAGCCAGCTCTTCCGGGTAGCTTGATTTTGAAGGGCTTCTAAAATTCCGATCAGACAGACAGGGAATAAAAAAGACAGAGAACCCCCAAACACCTGATTCACTGACAGGCCGGGAAGCAGGCCGCTCAGCAGGCTTAACAGAATGGTATAGTTGCATTGGTTTGATTTCATGGCTGAAATCTACCCAATCCAATCCCTGAATGTCTGCCAATAAACCCTTATTTTCTGCCAAAAGGGGCTTAAATGATGCGTTATTAATGATTTCGATAGGGTGACTTTCAGGTCTTGCAGCAGCGCCCATCGGGTTTTTTACGCTGGCGATTTCAACTTATGTGATTCATGGAATTCTGAAAGACACCGATTATCAGATGAAAAAAACGGGGAGACTCGCACTTCCTGATTGGGAGATTAGCACATTTATGATGGCTCTGGTCATGGCTGCTGCATATTCCGGAGCAAACTGACCCCCCAAGTACAGCAAAATTCCTTTAATCTGAACACGAATTAGAGAGCTGCCAAAAGCAGGTTTTATAACTTAAATGGAGAAACCCGATTTCCGTCAGCTCAGCCGGCAGCGCCGGTTCAATTATTGAACCGGAACTTCAAACTGCCTGCACGCCTCAGGGATTAGAATATTCCAGTAAAAGAAGGGACACCAAAACATAAAGATCAAATTCTGGATAAAGCTGATGATCACTCCCCATAATGAGGTTCTGCTCTTGCTCTTTATTGAAGGCACAGAAAGTCGGCTGATATTTACCTTTTTATCAGACAAGTCGATTTATCCGACTGACCGGGTCCACTGTCACACAGAAATTTTAGCAGGAAACAGTTTACTCCCAAAATAAACACGAACGTAAAAGCTTTAACCACCCCCACCTATACCCGCCCTGCGGTTTGCCCTTCTTGCCGGTCTTTTATACATTAAACCAAACTAACTTAGGTCAAATCCCAAATATCATGGATTCATTACGAGAGACGGCAACCCGCATTCTTCGAAAAACACTGGCTGAGATGGCGCCCGATAAACTGGTGTCCGGTGCGGTCTCCACCGATCCCGAGAGTGGTGCGTTCCGGATTGGCAGCCTTGATACTTCTTTTCCGGCGTGCACGCCGGTGTATGTGCTTGGGGCCGGTAAAGCGGCCGCAGTTATGGCCAAGGGGCTGCATGAGGCGCTGGGCGGCAGTATCCGCGACGGTCTCATCATTGCCCCGGCCGCGGTAGCTGCCGAAAACGGGCGCATTGGCGCGATTCAGGTTTTCCCCGGCTCGCACCCGCAGCCTGATGATGATACCATCGCTTCAACGCTCGAGCTTGTAAGCGTTGCCCGTAGCATCCCGAAAGAGGCCCTCACCATTGTGCTCATTTCCGGCGGTGCTTCCGCGCTTATGGAGCTGCCGGCCGGCAAGCTCACGCTTGATCAGCTGCGCACCGTCTATCACGAACTGCTCCGCAGCGGCGCGCCCATTCAGGAAATGAACACCGTCCGCAAGCAGCTCTCAGCGGTGAAAGGAGGGAGGCTGCTCGGCATGATTCCCTCACAGCAGGTCGTTTCCCTGCTGATTTCCGACGTGCCCGGCGATGACCCCGCTTTCATCGCGAGCGGTCCCACAACCCCCGACAACACGACCCCGCAGGATGCCCTTCACGTGCTCGAAAAGTACGGCATCACCGATAAAATCCCGCGGGAAGTCACCGAATACCTCACAGCGGCTTCCGAGCAGGAACGCGGCACCTACACCGGCGCACATCACACCGAAATCGTTGGCTCATCCGGCATTTTCGCGAATGTCGCGGCCGGTTTCTGTGAGGAAGAAGGTTTCGAAACCTGGACCGATTCCAACCAATACGACGCCCCGATTGAGGAGGTCTCCGATTACATCATCGGTCAGGTGCGCGAGCACCGCAAGCGCACCCGCGAGGCTTTTCTGTTTCACGGCGAAAGCACGGTGCAGGTGAGCGGCGACGGCAGGGGCGGGCGCAATCAGCATCTTGCGCTGCTGCTTGCCACCAAAATCACGCGGCGCAAGCGTACTTTGGTGATGAGCGTAGGTACCGACGGCGGCGACGGCAACACCGATGTAGCCGGCGCCTTCGCAGCACCCGACTCCGTTGAGCGCGCTGAGGCTTTCGGGGTTTCGGCCGAAAAACATCTCAAAGAATTTGACGCTTATCACTTTTTCAAGTCGCTCGGCGACCTTATTTTCACAGGTCCCACCGGTAATAACGTAATGGATTTTCAGCTTATCCTCATCGACTCATGATCTGGGAACACCCTAACCTGCTTGTTTTGCTGGTACTGCCTGTTTTGTTCGGCGTACTCAGCTTTTATTTCGGAAAGATGCGCAGCCGTCAGCTGCGGTCGTTCTTTTCTGAGGAAATGCTGCGGCGCCTCAGCAATCCGGTCTGGAACCGCGGCCGCACGGCCCGCACCATCCTGATGTACCTGGGCGTAACCCTGCTCGTGATAGGCGCAGCAGGGCCCAAAATCGGCAGCGAAATCCGCGAAGTGAAGCGCGAGGGCGTCGATCTCCTCATCGCGCTCGACGTATCCCGAAGCATGCAGGCGCAGGATATCCGCCCCTCCCGGCTCGATAAGGCCAAGTTTGAAATCTCCAGCCTCATCGACCGCCTGCAGGGCGACCGCGTAGGCCTCATTCTGTTCACGAACACGGCCTTCTTGCAGTGCCCCCTCACCACCGATTATTCAGCCTTTCGCATGTACCTCGATCTCGCGGCAACAGATCAGCTTCCGTTTCCCGGTACCGATTTCAACGCGCCCCTGCAGCTTGCGAGGGATACCTTCCGGAGCCGTCCGCGTCAGGAGCAGCAGGCCGCACAGGTGCTGCTTTTTATCTCAGACGGCGAAGACCACAGCCCCGGGATCGATTTCACGCTCAATCAGCTGGTGAACGACGGCGTTTTTGTGTACACGGTGGGCATCGGCACGCAGAGCGGGGCGCCCATCCCGGTTCGTGACCGCAGCGGTCAGGTTACCGGCAACCACCGGGACCGCGACGGCCGGGAAGTCATCTCCAGTCTTGAGCCGGATCTGCTCCGGCAAATGGCACAGGCCGGGCGCGGGGTGTATTACGAAATCAGGCGGGGAGCCGACCGCATCGACGGCTTCACCGCGCAGCTCGTCGACCTCGAGCGCCGCGAGTTTGCCACCGAACAGTTCTCTGACTACGCCAACCGCTATCAGTGGCCCACCGCCGCAGGCCTGCTGTTCATTCTCGCCTCATTTGTGATTCCCGCTTACAAACCGGTAAAAATCACGCGCTAATCAAAGGCCAGGCACCGTTTTTTTTAGGTGGAATTCCGTGGGCATCGCAGTCTTTCGCGGCAGATCAAAAATCCCAAACCAACGGCATGTCCCGAGCTGTTTTGGATGGAGTGCGGGCATCCCAAAAATCTGAACGGTCTGAAATTTCTAATGCGTGGCGACCATGTATGAGTCTAAGCAACAATGGCTTAGACGTCAGTAGGAAATGCTTGTTATGTGTTATAGCGACTAAATTTTTCCATGAACTGACGCGTGTATAAATTTTGGACCTTCATAGTTGCCCACTGGGACTTAGCTTGTTTGGAATCTGAAAATAGTGGAAACCATTGTCTTCTCTATGTTTTATTCTTATTATACAGAATAATTGTTTTATTTTCTGCAATTTTCGTTTAAGAGCTCCACAAGTTCATAGACCTTAGTTGTTGGGTTTTGCTTGTGATAGACTAAATATTTGTAGCTTTCAAATAGAGTTTTAGCCCTTTCTATTGCGTTCAATTGAGAAGCATTTGTATCATTTTCAAGAATTGAATATATATTTTTGCAGAACTCATAACTCTTACCCTCCTTTTCATAATTAAGACCAAATACTTTACTAAGCTCTTTGTAATAAAAGGTTCTATGGTGCTTTTGATCAGTAAATTGATAGTGAAGATAGAACCAAAGTTCAAAGCAGTCATTTGAGTAGGCAATCTCGTAACCTTTGGCAGTACCACTAGAAATAGCATTGTCAAAGTCGGAAAATTCCATTTCGCCTTGTTTTACGTCCATGTTGAAAACACACCAAATTGCATCATATAAAATCTCGGCAGATTTTACTATTTCTTCAGTGGATTCTATTAACTTTAGTTTGCTCTGACCTTGAAGGTCAATCGCCTCAACAGTTAAACTCAAAACTGGAAAGGACTCGAAATACAGTTTTTCAGTTTGACCTTCACCTACTATTAAAATTGTTTTATTCTGCTCTCTTGAATTTAAATAATAGGAAGTGGGTTTTGCCTTTTTTAACCAAGGCTTTTTCCTATCTGTTTTTTTGATAACTCTTGTACTTTTTGGCATTAGTCAACTAAATTTTTAAAGTTGCCTAAAAAAGGTATCGCACCATATTTACCATGGATATAATCTTTTTCAAAGGATGCGTCATTTCTTACGCCTTTGAATTGAGCCAAAGAGTATAGACTGCTAGCTCCATATCTATCCTTTTCAACAAATTCAATCTGATCTCTACGAAGTAATTTAGATGATAGTAGGTTAGTATTATGTGTTGTAAAAATAAGTTGTGCTCCCTTATTATCTTTGGAATTGAATAACTCCAAAATTTTACGCGTTAGTAAAGGGTGAAACCTTGCATCGAACTCATCAATAATTATTGTTTTATTTTCCTTCAATGCGTTGTAAATGAATGGGCTTAATTCAAATAGTTTTTTAGTCCCTTCTGATTCATGTATTCTAAAAGAGAAAGATTCATTTTCTACAAATTTCATTCGTTCATCAAATTTCTTTCTTGATGAAAGAAGCAGCTTTATCTTTTTATTTTCATATTCCTTGCGAATATTATTATCCAGATTATCTGGTAAATCCTTATTTGATAATTCTACAGAGATCAAATCCTCAATTCCAATATCACCTTTCTTTAGGAAGTTTAATATATATTGTTTTTTTTCAATATTGTCTAACGAGTCACCTGCGTATTCGTACATACCTTGATGTCCAAGGCCACTAATAATAATGAACGAAGAAATACATTCTATTATGTGTTTTGAAAGTTTCCCAAACCCAAAGCTTGATAAAGCAGAGAGAAACAAAGAGTCATTCCGAAATAAATCATTTTCCTTATCATCTATAAGTAAACTATTTAGTTTATCCCCTTCAGAAAAATTAGTTTTATCAAGTTCAATAATATCATTTCCTTCTCTTATGAAGAAGCACATTTCACGCTCACCTGGCTTTCCATATAACCATTCAGAGAGAATTCTCTCATTATTCAACTCAAATCCATATCGATACTTGGTGTTTTTATCCCAAAAAATGATTTGAAAAAAACTTGGCTCGTGTTCTGTTTCGGTCGATAGTCTAAAAGGGTCGACCATATGGAGTACATGCGCATCCTTTACGGAATTATTGATGATTTTTATAAATGTTACTAACGATTTGATAATATTGCTTTTGCCGCTTGCATTTGCGCCATAAATAACCTTTGATTTTAAAAATGAGACATTCTCTGAGTTGTCAGTAGTAAAAACATTGTTTTCATCTACTGTCTTGTATTTTGACTTCAGCTTAGCGGCTGCAAGATTGAGAGTATTGATCTCTTTAAAAGATCTGAAGTTTCCAAAACTGAATTCTTGTAGTTCCAATTTTTCTTAATTTAATTTCTGTGAATTATTCACAAATATAGGGATAAGAATCGGGATTTCCTTGCATTAAAATTATATTCACCTCAGTAATAGGAGCAATAAGCATGTGCTTTATATACCCATAAAGTGATGATTGATATGGGAAACAGGGATATCGGTTTTAAGATACATAGCTCAATTAATTTTGATACCTGCAGTTGGGAAAACACATAACAAGGCTATTGAGTTGACTGCGATGCGCTGCTGCCAGCTATTAAGCTTCCAGAAATCCTGGCTTGGGCGGCGTTGCGGCTGAGGCTGCTAACTGTTTTTGGGAAATTTGAACGAAATCTTTTTGCTTCGCTAAAATAGTATGGCAGGTGCCGCGTTGCTTAACCTTGGCGGTAAGCCGCTCCGTTTTAGGCGGCAGCACCAGAATCAGAATTTCGTGCTGCAAAGCTTACACCCCATCCGTCATGCTTTCGC
Organism: Cyclonatronum sp.; assembly: GCF_022565315.1. Lineage (NCBI taxonomy): Bacteria > Pseudomonadati > Balneolota > Balneolia > Balneolales > Cyclonatronaceae > Cyclonatronum > Cyclonatronum sp. Next base: position 12,959 of record NZ_JAIUMX010000027.1, read on the forward strand.
GATGGGGCGGCACTTTAGCTGCAAAATATTACCTGAGCATAGAAAAGCAACCCCAATATCGCAGTCTCAGGGCTTTAGCTTAGTATCCACGGTCCGCGGTCTTCCATCCTCCATCCCTCGTCAATATCTAAAATCCGCGAAAATCCTGCCCGATTCGGTAAATCCGCGTGCCATCAGCCTGGCATTACGCCATGCTGTAAACCTTGCGGATGGTCCATTCACATCCCACAAGCAGAATCACCAGCAGAAACCACCACAGGCTGTGATGGGCGCGCATGGCTACCGTAAAGGTCTCCGTGCGGAAGGTGCCAAAGCCTTTGTCGCGCAACAGCTGCGGCAGCTGTGCGGCTTCCTCGTGTGTCACGAAGGCACCGCCGGTACTTTCTGCGATAAAACGCAGCAGCTCATCCCTTCGGATGGTATCTGTAAATTCGAGAATGCTCTCATTCACTGTGAAAGAGCCTTCAGCCCGGTCAAGCTCGCGTGTGCCGCGCAGCGCTGTAGCTTCATAGGTGTAGGTGCCGGCAGGGAGCGGGCGGGTTTCGAGACGGAAACGGCCGTTGCCGATGCCCCGCATGATGTACTCCTGTGTATCGATCGTTTCACTCCGCAGCCTCACCTGAACACTGGCTTCATTATCCGGAAGTCCGGTTTCGGTGAGCACCGCCGCCCGAAAGGTGATGGCTTCCCCCTCATCAAAACTGTTGCGTGAGGGTGCAAACTCAAGAAGTCCGTCGCTCACTCCGGTGCTTGCCCATTTGATGAGGTTGTTCATCAGTTCTGCACGAAAGCTGCGGTACTCAGCAGAGGGCGACTGTTGCCAGCGGAACCAGTTCCAGGCGTTCACCATCGCAACCCTGTAATTTCCGAGCTGTTGCAGGGAAAGCATGGGGGAGCCGGTCGGTTCGTTGCGGAAATGGGTGAGAATGAGGTCGCGGGCAGAGGCAGCGGAAGTATAATTCCGGATCGGGCCGCGAAGCTCGGGGCCGCGGCTGAGGTTGAGCGGCAGTTCAAAGTCAAAGATCGGATGATCCTGCTCAGCCGGGTTTACCGACGGACTTACCGGGCCAACAGGGGTGTTGCCCTGCCTGCGGATGGGCGCCAGGTTTTCGGTAGCCGCAGTGAGGTTTTCAAAATCAGTGCCGGGCAGGGTAAAAAACACCACATTGGTCTGTGCGGCAAGTGACATCACCTGTTGTCTTAGTTCAGCAGAGAGCTGCCTGTGAGGGAAACCGTGCAGAATGAGCAGATCCAGGGTATCAGCCGATGCCGGAAGCAGGCCGTCGTTACCGCCCACAAAATTTGAACCTCCGGTCCAGGTCATGTAAGCGGGCCTGATGCTTTCATCCGTTAACAGCAGCTGCCGCAGCGCTCCCACATCGGGGTGAACCTCAAAGGCGATGTGCAGGATCCGCAGCTGATCATCCTGAACATCAACCGTGAAGGTATAGGCGTTGTTTGCGGTTGTCCATTCTCCCTCAAGTTCAGGAATAACAATCCTGAAGCGTTCGGTGCGCTCTTCATCATAATCCACTTCAAAATCAACCTGATGAACCGAGCGATCTTCGGTGGTTTGTATGGTTTTAACTTCCTCAAGGCTGTTGTTGCGGTACAGCTGCACCTCGATAGAGCGGTCAGGGAAACCGTCGTTCAGGATTTCGGCCCTGATTAAGCCGGTTGAGTTTACAAAGGCTGTGCTGTTGTAGATCACGTTTCGTACAAGCACATCGCGCACCTGCGTGGTATCACCAATGGCAACCGTAAACACGGGTACGCCCAGGCGCTCGGCTGCACGGGTGGGGTCAAGGCCGCGGTTGAAGATGCCGTCGGTTACTAAAATGAGCGCGTCCATATCTCCGGAAACCTGATTCAGACTGTTCAGGGAGCGGTTCATGTCGGTAACGCTGCCGGTTAGGCTTAGTTCCGCGGGCGTGCTCTCAAACAGGTCGGCATCGAATCCGAAGGTGCGGTACCGCACCGCGGAGGTATCACTCAGGCGGAGGGCTTCGGTTACCCTGCGGAAATCCGTTTCCCCCTGCCAGCTGCCTTTTTCGATGGTCACGCTCCGGCTGTTATCCAGCATTACCGCGATTTCCTGCCTGTGCTCGCGTTCATCGGTGAATTCATACACCGGGTTGAACAGCAAAACGAGCAGCAGCAGCAGGGCCAGGGCCCTTAGTGAAACGGCCGCCCAACGGGCAGGCGGCGGCAGTTTGGTATTGCCGGAGTAGGTCCACCAGCCAACAAAAGCTGAAAACAGGATGGCAAGCGCCAGCAGCAGTATGGCAAGGTCGGAGTCAAAACCGGAAATCATCAGGGGGAAGGGCTCAGGCTTCTTTCAGAATTTTGTTGATCAGGTCTTCGGCCTTGATGCCTTCGGCTTCAGCCGCGTAGTTGTTCACGATACGGTGGCGCAGCACGGGGATGGCGATGGCGTTGATGTCTTCTTCGGTTACATTGAAGCGACCGTCGGCCAGGGCTCTTGTTTTCCCGCCGAGGATGAGGAACTGTGATGCCCGCGGACCCGCGCCCCAGGTCATGTACTTGTTCACAAAATCAGGCGCGTATTTGGTACCCGGCCGGGTCATGTTTACGATCTTTACGGCATAGTTGAGCACGCTTTCCGGAACGGGCACCTGACGCGTAAGCTTCTGAAATGCAATGATTTCCTCAGCGGAGAGGATGGACTTTATCTTCGCATCGATTCCGCCGGTTGTGCGGCTCACGATCTCGATTTCCTCTTCAAAGCTCGGATAATCCAGCCACAGATTGAACATGAAGCGGTCGAGCTGAGCCTCGGGCAGGGGATAGGTCCCTTCCTGTTCGATCGGGTTCTGTGTTGCCAGCACGAAGAAGGGGCGGTCGAGCTGATAGGTGGTGCCTGAAGCCGTTACGTGATATTCCTGCATGGCCTCGAGCAGGGCGGCCTGTGTTTTGGGGGGCGTACGGTTGATTTCATCCGCGAGGATGATGTTGGCAAAAATGGGCCCCTTGAAAAACTTGAATTCTTTTTTCCCGCTTGCTGCGTCGGAATCTATGATTTCTGTTCCGGTGATGTCGCCGGGCATAAGGTCGGGCGTGAACTGAATGCGGTTGAAGCTCAGGTTCAGCGATTCGGACAGGGTGCGGATAAGCAGGGTCTTGGCCAGACCCGGAACGCCGATCAGCACGCAGTGACCTCTCGAAAACAGGCTGATGAGCAGGTTATCTACAATATGCTGCTGACCTACTACAACTTTTCCGATTTCGGTGCGAAGTTCGTTAAATACCTGATGAAAGCGTTTGGCCTGTTCGATGGTCTCTTTGTCTTGATTTTGCATGCAGTCTGAATAATAATAAGGGGAAATTTCAAGTTTCTTTGCGGTGCTCAGCCCCGAAAAACGAAAGAATCCGGGCCATCATTCGGCAGGAATAACGGCCCGGTAAAGTATCATCAGCGGCTTGCGTAGGGTGATGCAATCCGGTATTCAATAAACATTTCTTCCCTGATCTCCTGAACCCAGCGGCTGAGTTCCCGCATTTGTTTGTCCTGAAGGGCGATATTCCGGATGATGTCGTAATCCTGATCAAGGTTTGCGATATGCTCGGGAATCCGGCGGTTCAGCCGGATAATCCGGAAAGCCGGCTGCCGTGTTTGTCCGCTGCCGATGGTATGGCGGATGGGTTCGGTGATATCGCCCTCATTTTCCAAATTGATAATTGCCCTGTACAGAGCGGGGTCAAGTTCATCAACTGCAAGGCGGCGCTGTCCTGTCTGCTGATTGATCAGGCGGCCTCCGGTAGCAGAGGTGTTGGGGTCTTCGGAGTGCCGGCGCGCCATGAGGGTGAAGCTTTGGTCGTGAACAAGTACACTGTCGCGGATGGCAGTGAGACGGTTGATGGCAAAGTTGTCGTCAACCTGTTCATCCTGCACCTGAATCAGAATCTGATTGGTTTCAATCTGATCGCCGCTGCGGCGGTTCAGGCGGATGATGTGGAAGCCCGCCCGGGTACGCACAACCTGCGAAATGCCGCCGGGTTCAAGGGCGGATGCGGCCGCAGCATATTCTGGCACAAGGTCGCTGAGGGGCAGCATGGGGATGAGCCCCCCGCGGCTTGCACCGGGGCCACTGCTGTACCGGCGTGCAAAATCTTCGAAATTAGCGTTATGGTTGAGCAGCGAATCCCGAAGGGCTTCGGCGAACTGACGCGCTGCTACCTCTGCTTCGTCGAGTACCGGCGGAATCGCTACGATATGGGATAGCTCTACGGTTTCGGGTACCGTTGGCAGGGAGTCAGCAGGAATACTGTTGAAAAATGAAACAACCTCAGGCCGTGTAATCCGGATGCCCCGCAGTTTCTGCTGCCGCAGGCGGTCAACCATGATGTCGCGCTGAAAGCGTTCCCGGTAATCCGCCCGAACCTGAATGAGGCTCTGCCCCAGAGCCTGCTCCAGGGCTTGCTCACTTCCTGCCTGACCAATCAGCTGCTGTATGCGCTGATCCATGATGCGGTTCACTTCGTCGGGGCTTACTACAATAGAGTCAATTTTGGCCTGTTCGAACATCACGTTGTTATCAATGATGTTTTCAAGCACATCGAACCACAGTTCTTCAGAAAACGGCATTCCCCGGCGGGAAGATAAAATTTCGGCAACCTGAGCGTCAACGTCTGATTTAAGAATGATCTGATCATTTACAACGGCCACAATCTTGTCGAGAACCTGACGCTGCTGTGCCTCAGCCTGAGAAAAGGCAAAGGCTGAAATGAGGAATATAAAGAGGGCGAGGAGAGCTTTTTTTTGCATAAATGCTTAGAAGAATTAATCGAATAGAGTAATGGTGCCGTTGGCCTGCGCCTGCCTAAGCAGGTTTTGCCGCAAAGCGGTGATCTGATTTTGCCGGCGCTCGGTTGTGAGCCACTGCTGAACCTGATCAAGGGTCCAGTCGAGGTCGGGTACACTTCCTTCATCCTGATTTTCAACCAGCTGAATGAAATGATACTGTCCGCCGATCTGTCGGATAGGGCTTACTTCAGAAACCCCGATTACGCGCAGAAATTGTGCAAGCTCAGGTTCATTCTCAAACACTGAGCTGATTGGCTGATAAAGCGAAGCCGTACGGATTGCCGGTTCGGGATAAAGCGAGTAGTTTTGTGCTACTGTTTCCCATTCAACACCCCGTAGCAGTTCATTACGGGCGTTGCTTGCTTCGCTGAAGCTGCCTGCAACCAAATGGTGAACCCGTACGTGCCGCTCATTCAGAACGAATTGCTCGCGGTGCATTTCATAGAAATTGAAAGCCTGCTCGCGGCTTACGTACACATCATCTGCGCGGTTCATGTAGCTTTCGGCGAGCAGCTCAACCATCAGCTGCCTTTCGAAGCGTGCTACGGCTTCTTCAAAAACAGGCAGCCGGTGAATGTTCATCCGCCGTGCTTCTTCGGCGAGCAGCTGTTCGAAAATCCACTGATCCCGGTAGCGGGCTACTGCAGCGGTGCTGTCATCAAGCAGCGCGTAGGGGGGGATTCGTTCCAGTGCTTTTTCAAGGAAAAGCTGCTCCCCGCCGGCTACCGCGATAACGCGGCCCTGTATTTCGGGTTCGGTAGCTGTGCAGCCGCTGTTAAAAAACGCGGCTGCAAGCACAATGATGAGTGTTGCCTGAAATAGACGGGAAAGCATGAAGCTGACAGCTGTTTATGGAATGAATTCAGAGTTCTCGAGAAGTGCGCGGAGACGCTCCGGGAAAGCGGTTACTTCGAAGCGCTCCATCAGGTAGGCATTCCATTCCTGTTCTCGTATGGGCTGAAAATCAGCACTCACGCGCAGGAAGGCTTCCTCGAAGGTCATTTGGCGGGGTTCGAGTATTTCTGCAAGATAGAGCGTGCTTGGCCGGTTACGGTATTCGAAAATTGCCGAAAACTCACCCGCTTCTACATCCTGAAGGTGATCGAAGGGGAAGTCAGCAAGGCTGTTGATGATATCCGAACGCAGGATCAGGCCTGAAACAGCATCCCGTACTTCTTCAACCGCAACCCCGTGGCGAATTACTGCTTTAGCATCAAGGATGCGTTCTTCGGTATCGGCGCTGATGCGGAAATAGCGGTAGCGGGTACCGAAGCGGTAGTTGTCGCGGTTGGCTTCAAAGATATCCATGAGGCGGGTCGAATCCTGCGCGGCATAGTTCCATACACGGTCTTCAACGATGCGGAATACGGCAAGCCCTTCGTGGTAGCGGTTGCTGAGCTCAGCAAAATCGGGAAATTCCAGCTTGGTGATTTCCACAATCACATCTTCTGCTGCCTTCTGTTTGAACTCCTCAAGCATGCTGTACCGGAACGGGCCTTCACCGGTACCGTTGAGCTGCTGTACCAGGAAATCATAGAACTCACCGAGGGTGTAGGTTCTGTTGTGAATCTCGTAGAGGGGGAGGGCGCGCTGCTGTGCATTCAGCGCTACCATTGAAACCATCATGTTGTCCATGCGGGTAATCATTGTAGTGAAAACCTCGAAAGTATCGTCATGAAAGGTTTCACCGGCAACGCGGCGCACATTATGCAGGGTGAAGCTTCTGTTTTCGCGGTAGCGCGGAAGGTTGCGCAGCCGCTGGTAAAGCTCATCACGAAGCTGCTGCTCGCTGGCGTAGGTACGGATTGAGTCAAGCCGTACAATATGTACGCCGTATTCGCTGTCAAAGGGTTCGCCCCATTCGCCCTGTGAACTCAGTTTTGCAATGTTTTCAAGGAAACGCGGCTGGAAGCGGGCCGGCTGTACCCAGCCAATGCTGCCGCCGGTTTGCCGCGTATCGGCATCTTCCGAAAATTCAAGGGTTACTTCATTCCAATCGCGGCCTTCCTGCAGCTGAGCAAACGCTTCTTCCGCGCGGTTCATGGCGATTTCAGGAGTGTTCTCACCACCGCGGCTGCGGAAATAAATATGAGAGTAGCTGCGGTCAGGTACTGATTCGCGCACTTCATATACATACACAATATGATAGCCGAAACTGGTGCGGAAGGGCATGGATACTTCGCCGGCAGGGGTGCTGTAAGCTACATCTTCAAAAGGCTTAACGGCCCATCCGCCTGAAATAAAGCCGAGATCGCCTCCCATGCTCTGCCCCCGCTGACGCGAGGAAAAACGCTGCGCCAGGGTTTCAAAATCGGTATCATCTTCAGGGTCGAGGTAAATGCTGCGTGCTTCCATCAGCTCATTCCATGCCGCGAGCGTATCCGCAGGGCTGGCGTCGGCAGGCACGGAAATCAGGATATGTGAAGTGCCGATTTCTGTTTTGCTGCGCTCAACAAGCTCATCGAGCAGTTCGTCGCGGAACCGCATCTCCAGCCAGTACGGAAATACAGACTGCATCTGATACTGATTGAGTTCACGAAGGGTTTCTTCGTCATCAAAGTATCCTTCCGCAAGTGCTGCGGCTACCCTTGCACGATAGGTAAGGTACATGTCGAGGAATTCCATCATTTCCTCTTTAAGTACTTCGGGTTGCTGCTCTTCCTGCAGGGGAGAAATGAAAAAACTGGCTTTTAAATCGCCATAGGTAATGTCGGTTCCGTTAACGACCCCGACTACAGTCTGTTCGGGGCTTTTTTTTTCGCCAAAGTTAAGAAGGGAGCAGGCGCCTAAACTTACAGATAAGGCAAAGAACAGGATGAATGATGCAAAACCGTTGGGTTTCATATTCGGGTTGTCAGATTGATGGTTAGTCAGAATGAATAATTTTAGGTTGTTGATGCATATGCGTACAATTGGGCAAAATACGCAAAATTAACAAGCAGTTGAAATGGCTATATCAATTCCCGTGAACGTGTGTTGTTCCGCTTTCTTGTGATGCTTTCAGAAATAGGACCATAGCCGCTGCCAAAATAGGAAGCCCGAAACAGGCCTGAGGCTTTTGTTTCGGGCTTCGCTACAGCAGTTGGTTTTGAAGTCGGGCTACGGCTCTGCTGCCCGTATCAGTACAGTACGCCCGCAATGGTTGCGGTCATCATGTTGGCAAGGGTGCCGGCGAGAACCGCAAGCAGGCCGAATTTGGCCAGGTCAGATTTCCGGCTCGGGGCGAGTCCGCCAATGCCGCCGATCTGAATGGCTATGGAAGAAAAGTTGGCGAAACCGCAAAGGGCGAAGGTCGCCATAAAAATGGTGCGCTCCTCCAGGGCACCGTCCATCACAAACTGCGACAGATCAATGAAGGCGATAAACTCCGTGAGCACGATTTTGGTGCCTATCATCGAGCCAACATTGATGGCATCAACCCAGGGGACCCCTATCAGAAAGGCGAGCGGCGCAAACAGTATGCCGAGTATGCCCTGAATGGTGAAGTCGAAGTTTTCTGAGATGTTGTTGATACCGGTAAAATCTCCGAAAATGCCGAGGAAGTGGTTCAGCAGCGCCAGAATGGCGATAAAGGCAAGCAGCATGGCACCTACGTTAAGGGCCAGTTTGAGGCCTTCGGTTGCGCCCGATGAGGCGGCTTCAATCCCATTGGCGTCGGTTTTTTCGACCGAAATTTTGACTTCACCACGGGTTACCGGCTCTTCTGTTTCAGGATACAGGATCTTGGCGATTACCAGTGCAGCAGGCGCAGCCATAAGGCTTGCCCCGAGCAGCTGCTCGGCAAAAAGCTGCCGGCCGATTTCCAGCGCAAGTCCGTTTGCCTGTGCGTAGGCATCACCCAGCATCTGAATGTAGGCCGCCATAATACCGCCGGCGATGGTCGCCATGCCGCCGGTCATTACCGCCAGCAGCTCAGATTGTGTCATCTTTTCGATGTATGGTTTTACAACCAGCGGTGCTTCGGTCTGCCCGACAAAAATGTTTGCCACTACCGAAAGGGATTCTGCACCCGAGGTGCCGAGCAGTTTCTGCATGCCGGTAGCCATAATTTTCACCACAAACTGCAAAACCCCGTAATGATACAGCAGGGTTGTGATGGAAGCAAAAAATACAATGGTCGGCAAAACCTGAAAGGCGAAGAAAAAGCCCAGGCTCTGTTCCGTGCCCGGCCCGTAGGCAAGATCCCCGAAGATGAAGGCTGCCCCGGCTGTTGTGAATTCAAGCACCAGAACAAAGAATGAAGAAACCCAGCTGAAAAAAAGCTTGGGCCAGCCGAGCGGGCCAAAAAATTCGGCCATGTCGCTTCCCTTCAGGATAAATACGGCCAGGGTGAGCTGTATGCCAAGGCCGATACCAACAAGGCGCCAGCTAACAGCTTTACGGTTGTTGCTCAGGGCAAGCGCAATTCCGAGAATTACAGCCATCCCGATTATACCGCGAATGAGTTCCATCAAACAATCATTTAAAAGGTTAGTTAAAAATCTGAGTCGGGCGAGGTTCGCTCCTGACCCGTTTGTGCCGCAGGTTTAAAGGGTTTTATTTCCCGTCCTCTTTTCTGATCAACGGGCGGGCGGAAACAGTGCCGGGCCCGGGGCTCGTACGCTTCCTTTTCACCAACAAGTACCCGCTCCCTGCTTTCGGAAATCCGCTGTGAGAAGTTGGCAATATAGCCGCTTTCGGCACAAATCGCGTGCAGTTTGGTAACATATTCGGCAATGGCAAGCAGCTGCGGCATAGGCTCGAAGGGCCGGCCGAGGTAGTCCATGTCAAGGCCGGCTATAATTACGCGTTTGCCGTCGTTGGCCAGGGTGTTGGCAACGTCTATAATCCGGGCGTCAAAAAATTGCGCCTCATCAATACAAACAACTTCCGCATCGCCGGTCATAAGCACGATCTGATCCGCCGTATCAGCAACTATACCCGGCAGGGAGGTTGCATTGTGCGACACCACCATCTCTTTGGCGTAACGGTTGTCAAGGGCGGGCTTCACAATTACAACGTTCTGACCGGCAATGTGTGCCCGCCGCGCCCTGCGGATGAGCTCTTCGGTTTTGCCGCTGAACATGCCGCCGCAAACGACTTCAATCCAGCCGACACGGCGGTGCAGAATAGTGGGCTCGTTAAACATCAGGAAAAGAAAAATCGGGCGCTTCCGTTTTGTAAGCCGCGGGAAGCATAAGTATGAAGCTGTGGTGCAATGCCTGCGCGAGTATCATCGGGGTAACGCGGTTAAGGAGTGAGCTGAAAATCAAAAGCCCTAAAGATGAGGCAATGTGCTATAATTGTCAATCTGATTATTCAGCGGAAGGCCATCGGTACTCAGCTGAGCCTTTTGCGCATTACGTATTGCTTTGGCGTAAGCCCGGTGTCTTTTTTGAAGGTTCGGATGAAGTGGCTCACGCTCGAATACCCGAAGGCAAAGCTTACATCACCTACCTGCATGCCCGGCTGCAGCAGCATTTTTTTGGCTTTTTTGATACGGATTTCATTCAGATACTCCAGCGGACTCTGCCCCATTTCTGTTTTGAAATGCCGGTAGAAGGATGATTTGCTCATGCAGGCCCGGGTGGCGACTTCATCGATGCTGCTGATGCGCTCGGCATTGTCGTGCATCCATGCGATGGCCATGCTCAGGCTGTCGCTGTTGCTGCGCTCCCGAAACTGCGACAGCAGAAAACCCCGCGACTGCGACTGCATCATGTGAACCACAAGCTCTGTGGTGTTGATATCGACCAGGAAATCGCAGTTGGCGTTCGGCTCAGTGAACAGATGCGACAGCTTCTGAATCACGAGGTCAACGGAGCGGTTGTTGGCAAAATGGATGAAGCCTGCTTCGTCGTAGTCCCACTCGCCGTTGAGCGGCAGCTTTGGGCAGCGCTCGTTCATGAGCTCGGCGACCTGCCGGATTTTGGTTACGGGAATTTCAAGGGTGATGCAGCTTGTCGGCTCTTTGTAGCGGGCCTCCGGGAAGTCGATGTGGATGGTTTGGTTTGGGTGCAGTACAAGCGACTCCCCCGGCAGGAAATCAAAACGTTCTTTTTGGGGGATGTGGATCACCTTCCGTCCGGTAACCATGCCGCAGAACATAACAGACGGCGCGTGCAGCTCAACCCGCTCAGCCGGCTGATAGGTGTCATAAATCGAAAACAGGGCTTCATTGCCTGCATAGGTAGTGCGGTTTTCGACCAGCTTTTCAGGTATGCGGTGGCGAAAGTCCGGGATTATGGCTTTTTGCTGCATGTTGGTGGTGGTGTTTGGCGGAAGGGATGCAGGGTCAGAATCAGGATATGAATCGTATTTAGAAAGCACAGCAATCAGGTTTGATCGCATCTTACCCAAAATTGCTGCGGTGTAACAGTCGATGTGGGATGTACAGCTATCCCTGTAATTCAGCATCATTTTCAGAGGCCGGGTACCTGAGGTATCATCAGTTAAAACAACAGGTAAAACAACAAGCTGAAGCTTGTATAACTTTGCTAATCTAATGAATGCAGGGCAGGAATCAAAACAGGCCCGTAAATACGAATCGAAGCCGGAGGTTCGAATTGGGATTTGGGATTAAAGTGCGGATAAACTTATATTGCGCAATGCAGTAACTACAGCCATTTTTTTAGGTATGGCGCGGGTGAAGTACGTCTTCATCAAAAATGTAAGCGCTAACATTCAGATATGGCTGAGGATTGGAACACGAAATCCGGTTTCCGGACAGCTGCTGTGCGCATCCGTTTTTTACCCCAGCTCTTCGGAGTCAGTAATGAGCCAACACCAACGCCGCTGTTCTGCCGACTCTTCCTTCTGACGGTTTAACTATCCCTGATAAGCAGTATAGTCAGGGCCTGTGCCGTACCACTTCATCACATTATCACGAACATGAAAAAGCCATTACTACTGTTTGGTTCAGTCATTTTTATTACTTTCGCACTTATGCGATGTTCTTCAACGTCTCCAGCAGTTCAGCAACCCCAAAACAGCGAATCCCTCGTTCAGGGGGCCGCCGCACACTGGATTGCACCCGACCGGCTGCTTTGGTTTGCCGACCGCGGTGCCGACCGCTACGAGCTGCGGTTCAGTGCTAACGCTGATATATCAGTCACCACGGCAGGCGTGAGCGGGGGAGATGCCATCCCCCTAACCCCCGGCGCGGACTTAACCTCAGCGCAGTCCGAAACCTGGCCGCATATGGCCGACTGGCCCGCATTCTCGCTGGCTTCCGACCGGAACCTCGCACAGCAGGCCATCCGCGGACCCGTATTCGCCATCGCCTACGACAGCGAAGGAAACGTAACCCAGGCCACACGCGTGCAGGTCCCCGGCCTGATCGACTCCTTTTTCCGCTTCGACGGCACCCTCGGCCCGGTATATCAGGGAGATGACATTGTGCTGCGCGTGTGGGCGCCAACCGCTCACAGCCTTTCGCTGTCGCTCTATGACGACGCCAAAAACGAGGCCGGCTCCGTTGCCGGAAGCTACGATACCGAAACCGGCGTGTGGACCTTCACCGGACCCGCTGCAGAGTGGGACCGCAAGTTTTACCGTCTCGCCATCCGCGTATGGCACCACGAAAACGGACTCATCAACGAGTATGAGGTCACCGATCCCTACTCCGTGAGCCTCTCCACCGACAGCTACTTCAGTCAGTTTGCTGACCTCGCGGGCGACGCACGCCTTAAACCCGCCGGCTGGGACGACATCCGCAAGCAGCAGCCCCGCCCGGTCGATATCACCCTGTACGAAGCCCATGTGCGGGATTTCAGCATCTTCGATCAGTCCGTGCCGGAGCTGCACCGCGGCACCTTCATGGCCTTCACCCATAACGGCAAAGGCGGCCGCTCGCTATCCAACGGCATGCGCCACCTGATTGCCCTGCAGGAAGCAGGCCTCACGCACCTGCACCTGCTGCCCGTGAACGACATCACCACCGTGATCGAAAACCGGGATGAGCGCATCGACCTCGATCAGCCGTACAGCCGCCTCTGTGAGCAGATGCCCGATGCTGAGGAGCTCAAACCTTACTGTGAGCGTTTCGGCGACACCCCGATTTACGAAGCCTTCAAAGAGCTTGCAGCAGAAGATCCTGCAACGACCAGCATTCAGCTGCCGTACAGCATCCGCGGCCGCTACCAGAGCCTGGCCCGCATGGACGGCTTCAACTGGGGCTACGATCCCTTCCACTTCAACGCCGTGGAAGGCAGCTACAGCACCGATCCGAACGGCGTTCAGCGCATTATCGAATTCCGGGAGATGGTCAAAGCCCTGCATGAAATCGGCCTGAAGCTCGTGGTAGATGTGGTGTACAACCACACCTCCGCGCACGGCCTCGAGCGCCGCTCCGTACTCGATCGCGTGGTGCCGGGCTACTATCAGCGCTACGATGTGGTTTCGGGTGAAATCGAAACTTCCACCTGCTGCCCCAACACTGCCGCCGAGCATTATATGAAAGAGCGCCTGCTCATCGATTCGGTCGTATTCTGGGCCAAATACTACAAAGTCGATTCCTTCCGCTTCGACCTGATGGGGCATCACCCCCGTGAAGTGATGGAGCGCCTGATGGATGCCCTCGCGGAACTCACGCTCGAAGAGCACGGCGTTGACGGCAAGAACATTTATGTGTACGGGGAAGGATGGAATTTTGGAGAGGTTGCCGACAACCGGATTTTCTTCCAGGCCACACAGTTTAATATGAACGGCACCGGAATCGGCAATTTCAACGACCGTAAGCGGGACGGGATCCGCGGGCGCAACTTCACCGACAGCGGCCGCTTTCAGGGCTTCACGAGCGGGCAGTATCTGTTCCCGAATGAGGACGCCGGCGCCGACCGGTCACAGCAGCGCAGCGACCTGCTGTTTCAGGCCGATCAGATCCGCGTGGGCATGGCCGGCAACCTGCGCAGCTATCCCTTCATTAACCGCACGGGCGAGCGCGTAACCGGAATCACCGACCGGATTGGCTACACCGATCTGCCGCAGGAGACCGTGAACTACATCGACAAGCACGACAACGAAACCCTGTGGGATAACACCCAAACCAAGCTTCCGCACGACATGAGCATGGACGACCGCGTGCGCGTGCACCTGCTGAGCCTGGCCTTCATCAACTACGGTCAGGGCGTGCCTTTTCATCAGATGGGCTCCGACATCCTTCGCTCCAAATCGCTGGACCGCAACAGCTTCGACTCCGGCGACTGGTTCAACGAGGTTGATTTCACCCTGCAAACCCACAACTGGGGCCGGGGTCTGCCGCCTTCGTGGGATAACGAGCGCAACTGGGATCGTCAGCGTGAATTCCTCACCAACCCCGTGATTCGCGTGGAAGAAGCGCACATGAGGCTGGCACACGAGGTATTCCGCGATCAGCTGCGGGTGCGCTACAGCAGCCCGCTGTTCCGCCTCGAAACCGCTGAGGAAATCAAAACCCGCGTGATGTTCCACAACACCGGCCCGGATCAGCAGCCCGGCATCATCGCCATGACCATCTCCGACGGCCGCTGCGCCGGACCCTCCCTCGATCCGAATCTCGACGGCATGCTGGTGATCTTTAACGCGCACAACGAGCCGCAAACCTTCGAAACCGGCCTGCGCGGCATGCGCCTGCACGACCTGCTCGTAAGCGGCGCCGATGCCGTCGTGAAAACAGCTGATATTTCAGCGGATGGCACCGTAAGCCTTCCCCCGCTCACCGCAGCCGTTTTCGTGAAACCGCAGGGCAATATGCAGGGCGACTTTGTGTGTAACCTCAACTAAAATAACGGAAAACTGCCGATCCTTTATGGGGCGCTAAGCGGCGTACCAACAAAAAACCTCCGGCGTATTTACTACCCCGGAGGTTTTTTTATGGGCTTTAAAACAATAGGGTTAGGGTTTATTTGATCTGGTTAGGGACTGATGTTAGACCCAATTAAATGCAATATAGTTGCACTTGTGGTGTGGATTGTTCTATTTTGAGTATATAAAAATATTCATCAAAAGATTAGAGAACGCTCTTTTATGGACGCTGTAAGCAACTTGCTCAATGCATTTCTGAATTCTAAAGGCTGCAGATCGGGATTAAATCCGGGCATTCTTTTCGCCCTGCTGATTACCGGAACGCTCTTTCTGTCATGTGCTCCGGGGCGTCAGCTTATCCAGTCAGATCATGTAACTGAAACCCCTCAGCTCACACCGGATTCTGTTGTACCCGAATTTTTGACTGACGGCTGCTTTGATTTCAGCCGACTTAGTTCCGAAGATCAGGTATTTGCGGACTCCCTTCTTTATCAAAGTCTGAATAATACCGGTCTGCATACCTTTGTTTCAGACCTTAAGCCCATGAGTGATATCACAGCTTTCCGCTGGCAGGTTGTACCAACGGAAACGGATGAGAACCCTTCACTGCATTTTGTAGATGACTACATCAGACTTAACCGAATTACTGAAGCCATTTCGTGCGGGCCACTCAAAACTATTCTGACGCCTTTCAGAAATATTTTTGACGGTGAGCGATATGTGCAGATGCGGGTTGTACGCAGTGATGCCGTTGACAGAGTTCTGGCTGCTTATCCGGAGTTTTGGGCACGCTGGGCATTCGCCCCGGGAAGCAACCCTGCAATAGTGGTGCAGGTAATGGAGTATGAAGAGCGCTTCGATCGGTTCAGGGGGTATGGGTATCTCTACGGATACCCGGCTCATGCGGTTGATTTCTTTGTGGAAGCAGCTATGCATCAGGCTGAGACCGGCGAATTTGTAGCCCGCGACTTTATGCAGATGCCCGTTGTAAGCGGCAGAACCGGCATGTTTGTTTATGCTGTTAAAGAAGGTCACGAGAAAAATGTTGCTGACCTCCGCATAGAGCAGAAGGCGCTGGAAAACATTGCTTTTTTTAAAGTTAATGCGCAGCAATGGTACAGAGAAGACGGAAGTTTCGACGCATCGGGTTTCCTGCGGGCCGTTTTTACAGAGATGGGATGGGTTACCGCATTCTAAAATCCTTTACTATTCGCACAAAGATCCTTTCCTGCATGTGCTCCAGGTTTTTCAGAAGCATTGGCTTCTATAGCATTGCTTGGCTGGTTCTAATGGCTGTAGCCGCTCAACCGCTATACGCGCAAACATCGCCGTTGGCGCGCGTGTGCGGAAAGGTAACAGAAAGGGCTACTGATGAAGCCCTGCCGTCGGCAGTCATTTTTATACCTGCCTTCGATATGTTTACTACTACTGACCCGGACGGAAACTTTTGTGTACAGCTGCCGCCGGGAAAAACCACGCTCAGGGTAACGCATCTGGGCATGGCAGTTGCTGAGGCAGAAGTTGATGCGGTGGTCGGGGAGGAGCTGTTTGTTGAGATTCGTATGTCGTTCAGTGCGCTTTACATGGAAGAGATTTCAGTAACAGCAAGGGCGGTGCACAGCCTTGAACAGCCCGGAACGGTTAGCCGCATCGGGCGTGAAGCTATCGAACACACTCAGGCTTCGAGTCTGGCCGATTTGTTTGAACTGCTGCCCGGTCAGCTTTCGGGAACGCCGGCACTATCCGGGCCACGACAAAGCCTGCTACGGCAGGTACCTACTACCGCCGATGCGGCTCGGGCCAATGCGCTTGGTACAGGTTTCTTCATCGACGGCATCCCCGTATCGAACAATGCGAACCTTCAGGATGATGTTACTATCCTTAATGCAGCTCCGGGCGCGCAGCCTCCTTTTGCTTCTGTTGCCGGGCGCGGACTCGACCTTCGCGAGATACCACCTGATCTGATTGAATCTCTTGAAGTTATTCAGGGGATCCCTTCAGCGCGATTCGGGGATATCACAACCGGAGCCGTGCTCCTTCAGTCGAGAGCCGGAGCAATTGCGCCGCAGCTTCGTTTTCGTTTTAACCCGAATCTGATCGATGCAAGCTTTACCGCCGGAAGGGGCGACGGTCTGAGAGAAACCGGGCTTAGTTTTAGCGGCAACCTCACACAGTCACAGGCCGATCCGCGGCAGAATCTTGATCGCTACAACCGCATATCTACGCAGCTAAACATTTCTCGTGCATGGTTAGAAAACCGTGCCCTGCGAACAAATGTGCGTTTGCAGGCAAGTCAGTTTTTGGATGAAAGGCGCCGAGACCCTCAGGATGAGGTAAGTAAGCGGGTGCGTGAAGCTCAGGACCGTTTTTTTCAGTTTGCTACGAACAGCAGTTATGCGTTCCGCCAGGACCGCTCTCACCGTATCTCGCTGGATACTAACATCAGCCTGAGGCAGCAGCGCGGTTTTTATGCTGAAAACATCACACGGTTTGGTCTTTTTCCGATTTCTGATGCCATCAGCGACACAACGATGACAGGTACCTTTGGCTCAACCGATTACCGCAATGAGACTACTGTGGAAGGTAACCCGCTCAATATGTATTTGCGGCTTGAATATACCAATCGTTTTCAAACAGGCAGTCTTGTGCACAGGCCCCTGTTTGGCTTTGAGTGGAAGCATGATTCCAACAGAGGGGAAGGCCGTCAGTTTGATGTGCTGAAACCGCCCCGTCAGAATTTCTCAGTAGGAGACCGGCCGCGCAGCTTTGATGATATTCCTGCTCTTAATCTTGTATCTCTGTACGCCGAGCACCGGTTGGCGGGTTATGTTGCCAACCGGGTTTATACCCTGCAAGCAGGCCTGCGTTTTGACAACGTTGTGCCGGAATCAGCGTTTAGGGGTACTTTCGGAACGGTTCTTGCCCCCCGGCTTAATGCAAGCGCTGAAATTGTGCAGGGTCTGAATATTCGCGCCGGCTATGGGATTACCGCAAAAGCACCTCCCCTAAATATGCTTTTCCCGGGCCCACGCTATTTTGATGTAGTCAATTTTAGCAATTTTACGACCAACCCCGACGAGCGGCTTGCCATTATTACGACCGCCGTAGTTGAGCCCGATAACAGCGGCATGCGGCCTTACACCAGCCTGAAATATGAGGCAGGGCTGTTTTATGACCGGAACAGTATTTACCTGTCTCTCACGCTGTTTGATGAAAGGACAAGCGGCGCATTCGGATTCACGCGGGAGGTGTATCCGGTTGTATTCCAGCGCTTTGAAGCCCTTGAGTTTCCGCCAGGCGCGCCTCCGGTTCTCAACCCCGATCCGGTTGAAACACGGGTGTTTCTCGGGGCTTATGATCTGCCGCGCAACAGCAGGTTTGTTAACAGCAGGGGTATCGAATTTGACTCCTTCTTTAACCCGCGCCTGCCCTGGTTGTCGTCTCTCACCATAAACGGGGCTTTCATTACTACCGCCGCCGGTGACGACGGCCTGAGCATAGATACCAATCGTTTGTTCGGTACTTCAGTACCCGACCGCATCGGAATTTATACGCGTGAAGAAACCGAACGCAGTCGCCTTTCAATAAGCATCAGAACCATTCATCATGTGCCTGATCTCGGTCTGGTGGTGAGCCTGCTTGCCCAGACCGTATGGATTGACCGCGACAGCCGTACCGCATTTAACCCTAATCCTGTTGGTTTTATCACCGCAGAAGGGGAACGCGTAATGATTCCCGAAAACCAGCAGAGCAGCGATGCCTTTGCGGATATCCGGCTAAAGGTAAGTGATACTTTCCTCGCGGAAGAGCGGCGCCCCCCATTATGGCTTTTTAACCTGCGCCTGAGCAAAAGCTTCGCCGGCGGTGCGCAGGCGTCTTTCTTTGTTAACAATGTGTTTTCAAGCCGGCCGCTTTATGAAAGCCGGCGGTCGGGAACTCTTGTACGCCGTAACCCCCCGCTCTTTTTTGGTTTTGATCTTTCTCTCACGATCAGAAGCTGAAAGGGCTTAACTCATAAATAAATGATTCATCAACCCATGAAAAAACTATCCATCGGGCTGCTTCTGTTTGTAGCCGCCTTTACAACATTTCTGTTTACATCCTGCGATTCTAACTCAGGTGTAAGCAGTATAGAGGTCAGATTTCAGGTCACTTTCCCCGAGTTTTATGCTCAGACTTTTGCTGAGAATGCAGAAGTAACGCTCACCAGTATTGAGCGAAATGAAACTACCTCTTTAACCACAGATGAAAACGGCTTTGCCGTATTTACTGAGCTCATACCGGGCCGCTACGATATTCGTGCTGAACGTGTTCTTACGGCTGAACAAGCTTTTGAGCTTACGGGTACAGCTGAAGAAGCAACGCTCAGTGTTTCTGAAAGCAATGTAAACCTGACCGAAAGCACGGGCGACCCCATCTTGCTTCAGCTTCGCGGCTCGGTGCTGGGTAATTTTGTCTTCAAAGAAGTGTACTTCACGGGGTCCAAAACACCAGCCGGAGGAAACTATTTCAATGATCAGTTCCATGAAATCTTCAACAACTCAACCGAAGTGCTTTTTGCTGACGGTCTCTACATTGCGGATGTATTCGGGGCGGCCGGTCAGATAAACCCGAACACCCAGCCAACGCCCTTTCAGTTCGATCAGAACCATGTTTATCTGAACAGTGTTTGGCGCGTGCCGGGCAATGGTACCGATCACCCGATTCAGCCCGGTGAAAGTTTCATCATCGCGCAAACCGCACAGGACCACCGCAACAACCCGGATCTGAACCCCAACAGCCCGGTGAACCTGGGTGATGCTGATTTTGAAACCTACAATCAGCGCGACGACGACCGGGACATCGACAACCCCAACGTGCCCAATATGGAGCGGGTCTATTTTACAGGCGGGTTTACCTGGCTCGTTCCCGTGTTTGGTCCGGCTTTGGTCATTTTCAGAGTGGATGATTTTGAGACCTTAACGCTTGAACCAGTACCCGGCGCCTCACCCACCTTTCCGCCACGTGTGAAACTTCCGGTTGAGTTTGTTATAGATTCATTTGAAGCACTTCAGAACCCACAAAGCGGTGATTTTAAACGGCTGCCGCTGGTACTGAATCCCGGCTTTGTAAGTGCTACGGGAACCTATACGGCCGAGAGTGCCCGCCGGTTTACCGAAAGAATTATTGATGGTCGCCACATACTGCGCAACACCGGCAACACGGCCGAAGATTTTGAGATTATCCCAACGCCAACTCCCCGAAGCTTCGACTGATACAGCTTATCACCCTTTCCATATCTGTATAGGTTTGTGAACCATAAGCTGTTCACAAGCCTGTACAGATTTAGTTCCTGATCCGCATATGCGCACCCTCCGATTTACGAGACTATTCAAAATCATCCCCGTTAAGCTGGTTTTTCTTTGCTGCCTGCCGGTTTTTTATAACACAGCAGGAGCTCAGGTTCATCTTTTCGAAATTAACCCTGCGGTGAATGGTCAGTTTCGGGCGGCCCTGCCGGATACTGCTGCTGGAATTTTCCGGGAAGGCGGAAACCCTGCCGGGCTTTCTGAAGCCGGTCTGTCGGAAACCGGTCTGCTGTCTGTGGGGGCTTTTGCCGAAACCGGAACACACAGGCAGGTACAGCAGCCTTCGGGTTTGTTTTATGGAAGTTTTTTTGCCGAAGGTACGCAGAAGGTCAACAGCTGGCATGTATCCGGTTCCGTAAGCCTGAATCGCGGTATAAGTGAAAATCAGCAGTTTTTGAGCAGGGCACCAGTGCACAATCATAACCCTTACCAGTGGACAGATACCACCGGCGGAAGCTGGACAAATAATCTCGTTTCCCTTCGGGGAGTTGCAGGCTCCCCATTGCTTGGCGGACGGTTTGCAGCGGGTTTATCGGCTGAATATGACGTGATGCAGGGAGCCCGGCAAAATGCGGAAAGGCCTCTGTTTCAGTACAGCCGCTATCAGCTGCGTGCAGGGCTAAGCTACCACCTTTCTGACCAAACGGAAGCCGGACTTAGCCTTCATTTCGGAGAAAGCAATCAGGAAAAAGAAATCGGTTTTTTTAATCAGCTCGACACTTTTGTCTTGCTGCTTCGCGGGATAGGAACTTTTAGTCAGACCTCGTTTAATTCAGCGAGCCGTACCTATCAGGCGCATCAAACTGGCGGCGGCATTCAGCTGCTAAGACGGACATCGCAAATGGTTTATTCTTACGCCTTGTCTTATACTTCCAGCGATGAAGGTGCGCAGACCGGCATCAGCAACCCTATACCGGCCGGCAACTGGCAGCAGCAGCTTCTGCAAAGCCGCAACGCAGTTCGTTTCCAAAGCTCAGCGGTGCACCACGAATTTCGTTTTATTGGGGAGCTTTTGCTTGGCGAAGGCACGGATCCGCTGCTCGGCGGTATAAACACCGAACTCATGCGGGTTTCGGCTTTGCTTGGCTGGGAAACCATAAACAGCCTGAGTGGAAGAAAACACGGCCTGAGCCTTCATCTGCTGGATTACAGCATGAAGGACAGGGTTTCGCTCTCTGAGCAGCTGCATACGCGTTTGATGCTTGAAGCCGCGCTTACTATGCCGATGTTTCAAAATACCCTTCTCGTGAAGTATCAGCCCGGGGTTTCCCTTCCCCTTCAAAATAAACTCTCATTTCGTTCTGCCAATTCGGTCATCAGCCGCATCTTTGAGCCCGATTTTGATTTTCTGGATCATACAGTTCTGGCACAGAAAGTAAGCCTGAACTGGCTTAAAGACCTCGGTAGTTACGATCTCGGGGTTGGCATGCGGTTTCAGTATCAGTTAGGCCTCAATGCCGGTAGCTCTTTTATTACGCAAAACAGAAGTTTCGGAGCCTTGTTTCTGCTTATCAGGTACTAAAAGGTGCTGATTAAACACACTTAAAGCTAAGGACAGTACAGGTCAGCTCAACTAAAAAACCTCCGGCGTATTAAATACCCCGGAGGTTTTTTTTACGGGCTTACTTAATCAGCGTCATCTTGCGGGTTTCGGTGTAGGTGTTGCCGGCTGAAGCGGTTTGCAGGCGGTAGAGGTACATCCCGCTTGAGAGCCGGGAGGCGTCGAAGCTGAGGGTGTGGAAACCGGCCGTTTGCGGACCGTTGTGCAGCAGGGCGACCCGCTGACCAAGCAGGTTGAACACTTCGAGCCGCACCTCGGCGTCTTCGGGCAGGGCGTAGCGGATGCTGGTGCCCGGGTTAAACGGGTTGGGGTAGTTCTGGTCGAGCCCGAAAGCGAGCGGGAGCTCATCTGCCGGACCGCCCTCTGTTTCCGTGCCGTAGTGAATTTCCAGCAGGAAGCGGGCTGCCGGCTGACCCGACAAACCTGCCTGAGCTGCCGCCCCCCAATTTAACCTGGCGCGGCCTGCCGCGCCGATATTGTTGTTGTTCGGCTGCGGTCTTGCTACAAAGCTTCGGCTCCTGCCGCAGCCACCCCAAGCTGTAACGCGTGGGCCCTCATACAGGCGTATTCAAACGAAGGAGATCCCTCACATTTCTCTGTTGCCAGGTTTCGTGGTTACGCCGGCACCGCGGCTCTGGTCACCTCTTTCCCAAATGAGAAGCGTTCGGGGGGATTTTGGCTTTTAGCTTTTAGCTGTTAGCTGTTTGCTTTTGGCTGCGGTCTTCCGTCCGCGGTCCCCGGTCTGTCGTCTGTCGTTATAAGATTCCTAAACACAAAAGCCCCGCAGCGGTATGCTGCGGGGCTTTCGGGTTTTACAGGAGGCCAGTGGCCCGGGCCGCTTACTGAATGGTCGGCGGGGGCGGTGGCGGGGGGGGGGTTGCACCGCCGCCCACCGGCGACATCATGACTACGGAAGTGGCCTGATCAAAGCTGATCTTAGATACGCTGGGTTTCTGATAGGATTCTTTCATTGTTTTAAAGACGGGTTTTGGTAAGAAAATAAAATTCGGAATACGATAGATGATGCGCGGGTTTCAGAGCTGATGACCGGGTGGAAACCTGTTTGAGGTCGGGTTCCCCATTTCCAAAAGAAACTGGAAACCGGAAACCCGAAACCTCAAACATCGGGTCCAAACTTCAAGCTTTATACCTCAAACCTACTTAATGAGCATCATCTTACGGGTGAAGACCTTGTCGCCGGCCTGCAGGCGGTACAGGTACACGCCGCTGGAGAGGCTGGCCGCATCAAAACTGAGGGTGTGGGTGCCGGCGCTCTGCTGACCGCTCACGAGCGTGGCTACCCGCTGACCCTGCACGTTGAAGACCTCGAGCCGCACCTCGCTTGCCTGCGGCAGGTCGTAGCTGATGAGGGTGGACGGGTTGAAGGGGTTGGGGTAGTTTTGCGCCAGGCGTACTTCGGCCGGCAGCTCGCTGCCGGGCTCGGTGCTGGTCGGCTGACCCGGCACAACGCTGATGCTGAAGCGCTGCGCACCGATGC
>NZ_JAIUMX010000028.1:0-35874 GCF_022565315.1 Cyclonatronum sp.
CGTGTTTTTGTCAGATCATTACCAAAAAGTTCGAATCAAAACTTAAAGAACCGCCCTGTACCGAACGGTATGCAGGGTGGTGTGAGAGGACGGAAAGGGAATTAATCCCTTTCCTCCTACTCGATTGGCATGCAGGCGGGTGGGGGCACGCAGATTTTGCGGGTCGGGGCGGTTTTGCGCGGATGTATGGATGCGGGTGATGTTTTGCTGTGCCCATCCTTTAAACACATCCCTTCAATCATAATGTCATTGTCCCGTCATCATCCCGTTACAAAAAAAGGCAGCCCTCTGTTAGAAAGCTGCCTTTTTTGTGATGTAAGTTTCCGGGTGAAGGTGCCGGTCAGGAACCGGTACACATCACCCTAAAAGAAAGGTGTTACGCATTAATCGAAGGTGATGCCGAAATCGCTGAAGTTCAGGTAGGTCGGCGGTACGGGCTGGCTGGCGTCGCCTTTGAGGTAGGTATCGAACCAGCGGATCATGCGGAGGTTGTAATCGAGGCGGGAGGTTGCGCGCACATTGCCGTGGCCCTCATTCGGGTAGAGAATCAGGCGAAGGGGCACTTCCGGCTTACGCACCTTGATGTGGCGGTACAGCTCCAGCGACTGTGCGGGGTGTACCCGTGTGTCTTCAGCGCCGTGCATGATCAGCAGCGGGGTCTGGCTGCGGTCAACATAGTAAATCGGGCTGCGGAGCAGGTTGTCTTCCCAATAATCCCAGATGCGCTTACGGGAGTGCACCAGGTACAGCTCTTCAGGGATGTCGCTCGTGCCCCACTTGGAAATATTGTTGCTGATACCCACAAACATTACGCCCGCTGCAAAGCGGTCGGAGTAGTAGGTGCTCATCCAGGCGGTTGCGTAGCCGCCGTAAGAGCCGCCGGTAACGCCAACGCGGTCGGCATCAACAAGGCCGTCTTCAATCAGGAAATCAACGCCGTCAACCACGTCATCAAACTCAGCACCGGCAAGGTCGCCCTGCGAGGATTTAATGAACTCGAGGCCGCGCCCGGTGCTGCCGCGGTAGTTGGGGTAGAACACGGCATAGCCGCGGGCCGCCATCAGCTGACCCGGCAGAGAGTAGCCGGTGAGCCAGCCGTTGCTGTAGTGTGCTTCAGGGCCGCCGTGAACCACGGTAATGAGCGGGTACCGCTGTGATTCGTTTTCGTTGAATGGGCGGATGAGCAGGCCCTCAATCATCCGGCCGTCGCGGGCGGGGTAGGTCACGATTTCCTGTACGCCCATGGCTACGCTTTCCAGCCAGGGGTTGGTGTTGGTGAGGCGCTCGAGGCCATCGGCGCCACGTCGCAGGATGTAAGCCTCACGCGGATGCTCGGGGGTTTCGACGGCAAAAGCCACGTGCCCGTTGTCGGATACGGAGAAGCTGCGCTTAACCGGCCCGCCGATATCGATCAGGCGCTCTTTGTTGCTGCCATCCGGCGCGATGGTTCCGAAGCTGCTCCAAACGCCCTCGCTTGCAATAAAGTGAATGGTGTCGTTGCGGGTCCATTTAATTTGCTCGTACTTGCCAAGGAAATCCGGGTTGATGTTGACCGGGGTGCCGCCGTCGGCGTCAACAACCATGATACGGCCGTCAATCGGGTCGTGAATGGAGTTTCCGGCGCGCAGGGCAATGCGGTCGCCGCTTGGGCTCCACTCGATCTGACCGATTTTTCCGGCATTATCCAAACGTGCTGTAAGTGCGCCGGTGTTGCTGTCGAACACGTGCACGACCTGGAACATCAGCTCATCATCCACATTGGGAGTCGGTGCGATAGATGCTGCGATTTGCGCGCCACCGGGGGCAAAGCTCAGAATGTAGTACGAGCCGGTTACGCCAAGCTCAACAGTGCGGCGGTTTGAAGCGCTGAGGTCAACCACATAAGCCATCCGCTGCGGCCGGTTTTCTTCAAAGAAAGTGGGAGTGTAAGGCAGCGGATTTTCCGGCAGGTTCAGCACCTCATTGGCAAAAAACGCAAGCCGGCGGCCGCGGTCGTCCCACACGTAGCCCATCATATTGGAGGTGTGCATAAACAGCTGCCGTACTTCACCGGTTAGCGGGTTGAGCTCATAAACGGCATTGAATTCGTCGCCATCCATGCGGGTTGTGAACGTGAAGCTATCCATGGTAGGGCGCGCTGTGAGGCCGGTTGGGTTGCGGTCGAGCGGAACCTGACGGACTTCGCCGTTCATCAGATTCATATAATGAAGCTGAACAGATGAAGGCGCATTGTTCGTACGGGGGTCGGCCGGTACTACTTTGGTGAACGCAACGTGAGTTCCTTCAGAAGAGATTACTACTACGCCAACGTTTTCAGTCATGGCCAGCTGCATGGGTGTAAGAGGCTGCTGTGCCTGTACTGTTGTTTGTGCAAAGAGCATCAGGCTAAGGGCCAAAGCTGCAAGCCAGCCTGATGGAGATTTGAAAAGGTACCGCATAGGTTATAGAATTAGGTTGTGGGTTAATGAAACAGATCCGTCTGCAGCAACATGTGCAGGGGGGATGCTGCAACAGCCCTGAACAGGGCCTGGTACTGATCAAAGTGCGGAAATCAGCTGACTGATTGTCAGCTGTTACAGCTCATAAAAAAAGCACCCGCCGGTCTGAAAGGAACAGACCGGACGAATGCTTATAAATAAGGAAAATCCGCCGATTTTGACGAATGAGAAAACACTTTTTAATGAAGCAGGCCAATAATTCAGCCTCTGTTCTTTATAGCTGCTTCGTTCGGGTTTAACGCCCGAAGCGCTCATCGAACAGGCGTTCAAATTTCCGGAGCTTGGGAATAATCACGACCTGGCAATACGCCTGATCAGGGTTCCGGTTGAAGTAGTTCTGATGGTACTCTTCAGCCTCGTAAAAGGCTTCGAGCGGCTCAATCTGCGTTACGATGGGGTTGGGCCAGATTTCTTCGGCATCGAGGCTTGCCTTGAGGCTTTCTGCGGAAGCGCGCTGTGCATCATTTTCATGGAGGATGATGGAGCGGTACTGCGGCCCGATGTCGTTGCCCTGCCGGTTGAGTGTGGTGGGGTCGTGTGTGCGGAAAAAAATCTCGAGCAGCTCTTCATAGCGCACCTGGTTTGGGTCGAACGTGACCTGAATAACTTCAGCGTGACCGGTAGTACCGGTGATGACCTGCCGGTAGGTGGGGTTGGTAACGTGGCCGCCTGCATAGCCGGATACAACGGAGTAAACCCCGTTAACCCGCTGAAAAACAGCTTCAACGCACCAAAAACAGCCACCGCCGAAAGTCGCTTTTTCTGCGTAATCGGGAATCATGTGTGCCGGAGTGTTGGTGTAGGTGGGGTTGGCAAAGGTGCGGTCCTGCGCTTTCGCGCCGTATGCAAACCAAAGAGCGGCAAGCAGGGCAAGCAGCAGCAGGATAAACGCGGTTTCTTTCATAATCTGCCAGGTTTAGGATGTGGAAGAAAATGCTCTCCTAAAGAGAACAGTAAACCAACACCCGGCAAGGGTGCATCATTCAGCTCAGGCAAGCAGGCGGGAGAACACGTAGTGCATTTCTCCGGCAATTTGTGCGGAGCGCTCGTCGTAGGTTTGGGCTTCTTCGGGCGTATCGTCGCTGCTTTTGGGGTCGTTGTAGGTAATGCGGGCCCGAACCAGCGCACCGGGCACAATCGGGCAGTTCTGGTCGGCATCGGAGCAGGTCATCACGGCGATAAGCGGCCGTACAACAGCGGCATCATCCAGCGTTTTAGACCACAGCTTCATGGGGGCTGTGCCGGCTTCATCGGCGAAGCGGCAGAGGTAGCGCGGGTTCCCGGTTTCCCCGGGGTGCACAACTTCAAAACCGGTCCGTTCCAGCGATGCGACGGTGCGCTCGTTACAGGCCGTAACTTCGGTACCGGCTGATTCCATCATAAAAGGAGAGCTGCCTCCGGTTACGGCGTATTGCACTACGCCGGCCCATATCCGGGTAAAGTGGCTGCGGCGGGAGTTGTGCGTGCACACAAACACAAACGAAGGTTTGGGGTCGTTGCTCATTGCCTCACGCATCCGGCTTATTTCGGCATCGAGGTGAGCTTTGCGATCGCCGGTTGGATAGAAATCTTCGGCTGCTTTGGTGAGAAAGGTGGCAACTCCGGGCAGTAATGGCATGGGTTTAAAAATTAGGTAAAAAAGCGGATTGAATGAGCGGGTGTTACTTCCTTCCGGTAAGCAGGCTCAGAATGGTAACAAAAACCACCGAGCCGATAATTGACCAGATTACCGGAAAGCTTTCCCCGCCGATCGTGAAGGTAAAAAGCTCAGGCAGGTTAAGCGTGCGGCTCAGCCAGGAACCGATAAGGGCACCGATAAAGCCCAGCACGATAGAAACCACACAGCCGCCTTTGGAAGAGCCGGCGATGGACTGACCGATGGAGCCGCAAACACCAGCTACGAGAAGCAGAAAAATAAACTCGAATAAACCCATGAAAATTACCTTAATATTATGATTAAGAGTGGGTGCCAACCTGCGAGTGGTCGCCCACGTGCAGGCTGCCGGTGTAGCCTTTTACCACGGCCGAAACCCCAACAGAGCTGTTGCTGAGGGCTGCGTTTTCTACCAGCGCGTTTTTGTTGATGATGCTGCTTTTGATGCTGCTGTTCCGCACAACTGCGCCGGATTCAATAACCGCGTTCGGGCCGATTTCGCAGTTTTCGAGGATGGCACCCTGCCCCACGTAAACCGGCTCGTGTATGGTGCAGCCGCTGTGCGCAACTTCGGCTGCCGGGGTGGCATCGGTTTTGAGCACCTCGAAGGTGGTATCGAGCCAGTTCTGAATGGTGCCGCAGTCCAGCCATTCCTGAACGGTAGCGGGCCTGAAAACCTTGCCTTTGGCCAGCAGGGCTTCGATGGCGTCGGTGAGCTCGTACTCACCCCGCGGGCTCTTCAGGTCGTTTTCCACAATATTGGTGAGTTCGGCGCGCAGGGTTTCGCCTTCCTTAAAATAATAGACGCCGATGATGGCATGTTTGGAAACCGGCTCCTTTGGCTTTTCCACAAAACCGGTAATGCGCCCGTTTTTCATGAGGGCAACGCCGAAGCTGGAGTAGTTTTCGACTTCTTTGAGCCAGATGGCAGCATCGGCGTCCGAAACTTTTACGGGTCCGTTCGTGCTGAACAGGGTGTCGGCAAAGGCTACGATTACTTCACCCTGCATCGATTCTCGGGCGCAGTACACCGCGTGCGCGGTACCGAGGGCCTGCTGCTGATAATAAATGCTGCCTTTTGCGTTAAACCGCCCGGCCATATCCCGGAGCTGATTTTCGACCTCAGCGCCGAAATCGCCCAAAACAAAGGCAATTTCATCAATGGGTTTTTCGAGGCTTTCGCTGAAGGTTCTTACGATACGCTCTACCATCATGGTACCTGCGATGGGGAGCAGTGGTTTGGGTGTAGTGTGAGAATGCGGGCGCAGCCGTGTTCCGCGGCCGGCCATCGGAATGATTAGTTTCATGAACGCTATTAAGTTGCTTTTTGATTAATGCGCCGAAAGATAGCAGATGTTGCTATCTTTAGCGAATCAAATCCCTGCCGCCGCGGTCTGATTACTTTTGGCCGGCATATTCGCTCATGAGACGCACGGTGTTTACGGGCAGCATACAGCTGCTTACCCGGTTCCCATGCAGGTGCCCGTCCTGAATCCGCTAAATTATTTCTGCTTTTGAGTTACTTCATTTTCGTTGAGCTGGTCATTTTCCTGTTTCTCATTGTCGTTACCCGGCACAGCTATATACGGACGACCCACTTCCTGCATGTTTTTCAGCAGCTCGGCTACAAATCACCGGAGTACTGGAAGTTTATCAAGGGGAATCAGCTGGGTGCTTTTGTGGTTACGGCCCACCTTTTTGCCCTGCCGCTTTTTTTGCTCGGCTTTTTTGAAGCCCGCTTTACTGTTACGGCCTACGCACTGCTGATCAGTATTTTCGGGATGGGATTTTTCCTGCCCACAGCTTACATCCGTGCGGAGCGCCCCAAGAAGCCGCTGGTGTACACACCCCGCCTCAAACGGCTTTTTGCGACGGTGATAGTGCTCTACGCCCTGCTCGTTCTGGCGGGCAGCGTGCCGGCCTGGCAGTTCCGCATCCTGCTGCCCGATGTTACCATACTCGCGCTCATTTGGGTGCTGGCCGATATGCTCACGCCCCTGTTTATTCTGCTGGCCGCTTCGCTGATGAAGCCGGTCGAGAACCGCATTCAGGAGGGCTTTAAGCATCAGGCGCGGCAAAAACTGGCGCAGATGCGGGATTTGCGCATCATCGGCATTACCGGCAGTTACGGCAAAACCTCCGTGAAATTTATGATCAAAACCCTGCTGGAAGAGCGCTTCAGCGTTTGCTTCACGCCGGGCAGCTTCAACACCCCGATGGGGATTTGTAAGGTGATTAACAGCGACCTGCAGGCGCATCATCAGGTGCTGGTGCTGGAAATGGGCGCGCGCTATCGGGGCAATATTAAGGAACTGTGCGAAATTGCGCGGCCAAACGTAGCGGTGATTTCCAACGTGGGCAAGGCGCATCTCGAAACCTTTGGCTCGCAGCAGATGATTGCCAAAACCAAGGGCGAGCTGTTACTGAATGCACAGCCCGATGCCACGGCCGTGCTAAATTCTGATGACTCGCTTGTGATGGGCATGGAGCACCGCCAAAGCATGCGCGTGGTCCCCGCCGGGCTCGCAACCGGTATTTTCTCCGTGGAAAATATCAGCTATGGCCGCGAGGGCTGCTCCTTCACCCTCACGCTGAAAGAAACCGGCGAAAGCGCGCAGGTAACCACACGATTGCTGGGTGAGCACACCATCCGCAACCTGCTGCTGGCTTTTGGGGTCGGGCACCATTTCGGGCTCCGGCTGCAAACCATGGCGCTGGCAGCTGCCCGTATTGAGCCGGTGGAGCACCGCCTCGAACTCAAGCCCGCAGGCGACATCACCATTATCGACGATGCCTTCAATTCGAACCCGGTTGGGGCAAAGAATGCGGTTGATGTGCTGGCGCAGTTTACCGGCGGCCGCCGCTTCATTATTACGCCGGGCATGGTGGAGCTTGGTGAGGAAGAAGAGGCCGAAAACAGGGCTTTTGGCCGGCACATCGGAAAGTCTGGCATTGAGGGCGTTTACCTGGTCGGGCCCCGGCGCACCCGCCCGATTTATGAGGGTATTATTGAAGCGGGCTACCCCGAAGCACAGGTGAAGGTTTTTGAGACCTTTTTCGATGCCCGCGATTACATGAATGAAACCAAACAGCCCGGTGATGTGGTGCTGCTCGAGAACGACCTGCCCGACGTTTACAACGAGAGCTGACTGCTGATGGCACGCGGATTTAGCGGATCAGGGCTGATTTGCGCGGATTTTTTTAATGGGTTTTCGGGGGGGGGAGGCTTCACCAAGCCTGTGGCCGGCCTTTTGCTATGGTGCGGGACTGGTTGAGGGGCATGGAATTTGTCAACATTAGTACGGCATGGTTCAGCGGTTTTGCAACGCGACGTTATGAGCCCTGCGAGTTGACTTCCAACAGTGTTTTTTCGGCACTTTGCAGGCGGTAGCGAATGAAATTTTCCTGGCGGAATTCGTTCATAGCAATATTCCTTCGCGCATAACACTTTTATAAAATGGGGTAACCTTTTGTTTTTTATGCCACTCTTTAAGGGAATACACACTCGGGCTTATTATTTCGCCGGTTTCGAATTCAAGGTCGTAGAGCGGTGCAGTAACTTTGCGTTCCATCTCAGATGTAACAACATCCGAGCTGAGCAGGATTAAAACATCCCAGTCGGATCGGGCATAAGCATCATCTCTTGCACGCGAACCGTACAGGTAAACTTTTGCATCAGGGTCATAATCTTGAATGGCTGCCTTGATGCGTTGCGTTATATTTGAACTTGATTTTCTCATATTTCAAGATACTTAAAGCTCATTAAAATTCACATCAGCGGGTAAACTGGTCTTGTGAGTTTACTGCACAATGCGGGTACACCTGCTAAGTTAGCCCCCAAAAAAAAATCTCGGGATTTTCCGTTGGTTTGGGGAGGCGGCCCTAACACGAAAGACCTTGATGCTCACGGCGTTTCCCCATAAAAAAATAAACCTGTTATTCGTAACGAAGGCCGTCGGTTATTTCGATTTGGGAGGCGCGCTTTGCCGGGTACAGGCTGGCGATGATGCACAGAATGAGGCTTCCGGACAGGATGAGGGCGAGGTCGCTGTAGGCGAATACGACGGGGTAGGCGTCGATGATGAAGGATTCGGCCCCGAACATTTTGACCATGCCGTAGCGGTCTTGCAGCCAGGTAAGCAGGATGCCGGCCGAGCCGCCGAGTCCGCAGCCGATTAGCCCGATGATGAGGCCCTGTTTGAGGAAAATGGCGCGGATATCGGCCGGGGTGAAGCCGATGCTGCGGAGCATGGCGATGTCTTTGGTTTTTTGGATCACGATCATGGTGAGGGAGCCCACGATGTTGAGCACGGCTACGAGCACGATAATCATCAGGATGATGTATGCGCCCCATTTTTCGAGGTTCATGACGTCGTAGAGCGCTTTCTGGAGGTCGAACCAGGTACGCACGCTGTACTCAGGGCCGAGGGCGGCCTGGAGCCGGGCTTTTACGGCATCGGCCTGCCTGTGATCGGTGAGCTGCAGATCTACCCCGCTGATGGATGCCCGCATGTTGAACAGCCGCTGGGCCGCCGCTTTTTCGATGTACATGGGGGCGTCGTCCTGCGGCTGAATGAGGCGGTAGCTGCCGCGCACTTCGAAGGCAAAGTTGCGCGGACCTGAGAACTGAGTGAGGGAGCGCTGAATGGATTCGGCGCTGATGAGGCGCAGGTCGGCGCCCATATCGAGCCCGAGGCGGGAGAGTTTCTGCCGGCTCATGAGCACCCCGGGGCGGCGGTCGCGGATGCTGAGGTCGAAATCGCCGCCGGCGAAGAAGGTTTCGAGTTCGAACATGCGGCTGAAGGCTTCGGTATCTACCCCGCGTACGCGGGCTACCATGAAATCGCCGCCGCGCAGGGCTACGAGTGCTTTGCCTTCAACATAGGGCGAAACAACCTGAATTTCGGGGATTTCGCTCAGGAGTTGGTTGTGGTGCTCCTCCCAGCTGAGGGAGCGGCCGGTGGCGGATTCGATGCGGATATCGGGGTCTTGTGCCATCATCCACCCCTGAACCAAATCAAAGAAGCCGTTAAATACAGAAAGTACGATTATGAGCAGGGCGGTACCCAGCGTAACCCCGGAGATGCTGATGAGCGTGAGTACAGAAACCAGCGAAACTTTCTTTTTGGAGAAAAGGTAGCGGCGGGCAATCAGGGTGGTGGCCTTCATGGGGTTTGGCAAAATCTTGATGCTGTTACGGGTAAGGCGTTGCTGCGCGGGGCCGGGCTTTGCATAATGAAATGAAAAATCAGGAATCTGAAAAAGTAAATGCCATGCGGGCCTGCAAATTAGCTTTCAGGGAATTCAGGCTAAATTCGTATTTTTAAAGTTAATTCTTTATACACGTAAATCATACCTAATTTGGAAAGCAAGTTCACCAACACAGACGAGGCCAACGCCTTAATTTACGGGAATCACGGTAACCCTTTTGCATTTTTGGGATTTCAGGAAGCCGTACAGGGTAAAACGAAAGGCTTGCTGGTAAGGGTTTTTAAACCGGGCACTGAATCAGTTGTGCTGATTGAGCGCGAAAAAAATAAGCGGCACGAAATGGAGAAAATTGCGGACGAAGGTTTATATGAACTTTTTTTCCCGCGCCGCAAAAATCAGTTTGCTTATAAGCTGGAGCTAAGCCGGCCAGGTGGTACTACCGAAATAGTTGAGGATGCATACCGTTTTGGTTCGCTCATTAGTGATTTTGATCTTCAGCTTTGGGGTGAAGGTAATCACATCCGTTCGTATGAAGTGCTGGGCGCGCATGCGAAGGAGGTTGACGGGGTGCGCGGGGTTCACTTTGTGGTTTGTGCCCCTTCAGCAAGCCGGGTGAGCGTTGTGGGCCCGTTTAACAACTGGGACGGCCGCCTGTACCCGATGCGCAAGCTTTTTGATCAGGGCCTGTGGGAGCTTTTTGTGCCCGGTATGGAACCCGGCGAGGTGTATAAGTATGAGATTAAAGCGCCAAATGCGCCTCTGCCTTTTTTGAAAGCTGATCCTTATGCTTTTGCTGCGGAGAAACGCCCCAAAACGGCTTCTATCGTTGCGGATGTTTCGGGGTTTAAGTGGGATGATGACGAATGGATATCGAAGCGCGATCAGCGTTTTGAAAAGCCGATGTCGATATACGAACTTCATTTGGGTTCATGGAAGCGGCATATTGCCGATAACAGTTTTTATACCTACAGGGAACTCGCGGACACGCTGATCCCCTACATTAAGGATTTGGGCTACACGCATCTGGAGCTGCTGCCGATAGCGGAGCATCCGTACGATCCGTCATGGGGCTATCAGGTTACGGGCTATTATGCGCCCACAAGCCGTTTCGGCAGCCCGGAAGACTTTGCCTACTTTGTGAATGAGTGTCATAAGAACGACATTGGCGTGATTCTGGACTGGGTGCCTGCGCACTTCACCAAAGATGATCACGGTTTGCGGCAGTTCGACGGTACTGCGCTTTATGAGCATGAAGATCCGCGGCAGGGCGAGCATAAAGACTGGGGCACCAAGATTTTTAATTTTGGACGCAGCGAGGTCAAAAATTTCCTCATTTCCAATGCTGTTTTCTGGATCGACAAATATCATATCGACGGGCTTCGGGTTGATGCGGTTGCTTCGATGCTGTATCTGGATTATTCGCGTGAACAGGGGCAGTGGGTGCCAAATAAATACGGCGGCCGTGAAAACCTGGAGGCAATCGACCTGCTGAAGCGCTTTAATGAGGTCGTACATGAGGAGTTCCCGGGGGTGGTAACGCTGGCCGAGGAATCGACTTCATGGCCGCTGGTATCAAGGCCAACTTACGTAGGCGGGCTCGGTTTTGATTACAAGTGGAACATGGGATGGATGAACGATACCCTCAAATATTTCCAAACCGACCCGATTTACCGCAAGTATCATCACAATCAGCTTACGTTTTCCTTTATCTACGCCTTTACAGAGAATTTTGTGCTGCCGTTCAGCCATGATGAAGTGGTACACATGAAGCGCTCCATGCTCGACAAAATGCCGGGCGATGTATGGCAGAAGTTTGCAAACCTGCGGGCCCTGTACAGTTATATGTACGGGCACCCCGGCAAAAAACTGCTCTTTATGGGCAGTGAGTTTGGGCAGTGGAGTGAATGGAATGAGGCTAAAGAACTGAACTGGTCGCTTACCGGTATGGACAAGCACAGCGGTTTACTCAAAATGACGGCCGACCTGAACAAACTCTACCAGAACGAGCGCGCCCTGCACGAGGTAGATTTCGACTGGGCGGGTTTTGAATGGATTGATTTCTCAGATGTAGATAACAGTATTCTGGCCTTTACGCGCTACTCCAAAGCGAAGGATGAATTCGTAGTTTGTGTGTATAATTTCACGCCGGTTTTCCACCGAAGCTACGTATTTGGGGTACCCGGGGCCGGGGTGTATAAAACAATCTTTAACTCTGATTCAGAATACTACGGCGGAAGTAACAAAGGCCTGGATACCGTGCAGTCTGTGGAAGGCGAATGGCACGGTAAACCTCATCATATACAGATTGAGGTACCGCCTTTGGCTGGTGTAATGATGAAGCTCGTTAAATAAATAAACTACGTGAATAATGCCTTGCTGTGCCGAAAATGCACAGCAGGGCATTTTTGTAAAACACCTTAATGCTTTGGCTTCGGAAATGTGTCTGACCGTGCGGAACCCTGAATCAGCAGCAAATAACAGTTTGCAGCTCCCGTATTGCAGGCCCAAAAGCACCGAAACCGGGCAGGAAAGGAATCACGCAACGATTTTACCAATTACCATTTCAACTATTCCTTTAAGTTTAACTACCAGAAAGCTATGAAGTTTAATCGCGCAAGCGGCGTGTTGGTACACCCAACCTCTTTCCCATCCAACTACGGGTTGGGAGACCTCGGCTATGCAGCAAAAATGTTTCTCGATTTCCTGATTGAAACCAGGCAATCGATCTGGCAAATCCTGCCATTGGGCCCTACCGGATACGGAAACTCCCCGTATGCAAGTTATTCGGCCTTTGCCGGAAACCCGTACCTGATTAGCCCGGATATTCTTGTATCAAAAGGTCTGCTCACGCAGGCGGAAGCTCATCAGGCGTACCTGCCTCAGAGCACCAAAGCCGACTACGACCGAGCCATGCCGCTTAAGGATGCTTTATTTGCGAAAGCATTTGCACGCTTCGAAGAGGCAAACGGTAAAGACGGTGGCAGTGAAATGCGCACCTTTGCCCGTAAAAACAGTTACTGGCTAAAAGATTATTGCCTGTTCATGGCCTGCCTTGAGCATCACAGCTTCCGGCCCTGGAATACATGGGAGGAAGGTGTTGCCCTTCGCAAGCCTGCATCCCTCAAATCGTGGGAGAAAAAACTGGCTGACCGCGTACGCTATTACCGCTGGCTTCAGTTTGAGTTCTACAATCAATGGCTTGCTGTGCGCAAATATGCCAACGACAACCAAATTCTTGTAGTGGGAGATATTCCCATTTTTGTGGATCACAACAGTGCAGATGTTTGGGCACAGCCTCATTTTTTTGAAGTTGATGAAAAAGGCAACCGTCAGCTTGTTGCCGGTGTACCGCCTGATTATTTCAGTGCTACGGGGCAGCTTTGGGGCAACCCGCTGTACAAATGGAAAGAGCTCAGGAAAGACGGTTATACCTGGTGGCTGAAGCGCTTCGAGCAGATGATGATCCTAACCGATGCCATCCGTGTGGATCACTTCCGCGGCTTCGACGCCTACTGGGAAGTGAAAGCCGATGCGCCAAACGCTATTGAAGGCCGATGGGTGAAGGGGCCCGGCAAAGATCTGTTTAATACGGTTTACAGCCATTTCGGAGAGCTGCCGATTATTGCGGAAGATTTGGGAATGATCACTAAAGAAGTAGTTGAGCTGCGGGATCATTACAACCTGCCTGGCATGAAAATTCTTCAGTTTGGCTGGAATGACAACTCCGGAAACGGCTTTTTGCCGCACAATTATACGACAAGTAACTGTGTGGTGTACACCGGCACGCACGACAACGACACCAGCCGGGGCTGGTATATGCAGGCATCAGCGCTTGAGCAGCATCGCCTTCGCGAATATGTGCGCTCCGGTTGTGAACAGCCAGAGCGTGAACTGATACGGCTTGCGATGTTATCGAACGCCGATATGGCAATCTTTCCGATACAAGACCTGATGGGGCTGGGCACGGAGCAC
Source organism: Cyclonatronum sp. (assembly GCF_022565315.1). Lineage (NCBI taxonomy): Bacteria > Pseudomonadati > Balneolota > Balneolia > Balneolales > Cyclonatronaceae > Cyclonatronum > Cyclonatronum sp. Next base: position 13,336 of record NZ_JAIUMX010000028.1, read on the forward strand.
CGAATGAATTTCCCGGGAACCGCAACAGGCAATTGGGAATGGCGCTTTACAGCTGAAATGCTGTATGGTATAGACAAGGGTTTCCTGCTGCACCTGGTTAGTATTACGAACCGTGATCCCCGTTTAGGACTCACCGATGCCAACCTGATAGAGCTGAAAACCGAGGAGGCAAATTGACCTTTAACGCAAAAGGCAATTTCGTTATATTATAAGCTTATTAAGAATCTGCCATTTCCCGCGGGTTATGGCAGATTCTTTTTTTACAACCCGCAGAAAACATCCTGCTTTTGTTTTCCTGCACCTAATGGTTGTTTGAATGTGACTAAATGAAACCAAGCCCTTCTTATTTTGTTTGCAGGAAATTTACCGGGTAGCAGCCTGATCCGATCTGCTGATCATTCGCAAGCAGCAAGCCTGCCTTCTGTTGCGGAACAACGCTCGGAATTCTGTACAGACCAGGTACTCAGGAAAGAGCGGCAGTTATCTTACTGCTGTTTGGTCTCAAACAGGTTATTGAAACCTGTTTCGTTTTTAAAAACTACATCCTGTAACTAAGCAACACTATTCCCGCACTATGAAGATACTTTACGCTGCCGCAGAAATTTCACCTTTCGCACGGCTGACAAACAACGCAGACATGCTGCGCTTCCTGCCCGCATCCCTGCAGGATAAAGGCTTTGAAATCCGCATCCTGCTGCCCAAGTACGGATCTATTCACGACAGAAGAAACCGGCTGCATGAGGTGATCCGACTTGCCGGCATCGAGGTCGAAGTAGATGGCAACGTTGAAAGTATGCGGATTAAGGTTGCGAGTATCCCCAACGCAAAGCTTCAGGTGTACTTCCTTGATAACGATACGTTTTTCAAGCGTAAAGGCATGTTTAAAGATCCCAAAACGGAAGCGTATTACCCCGATAACCTGCAGCGCCTCATCTTCTACAATAAGGGAGTTTTGGAAACCGTTAAAAAGCTCGGCTGGCAGCCCGATATCATTCACTGCCATGATTGGGCAGCCGGTTTCATCCCTGTATATATGAAGACTGTTTACGCCAATGAAGCCATTTTCAAGGATACAAAAGTGATATACAACCTTCACAGCCCGGCGAATGAAGGTGTTTTTGATCTTGAAAACCTTCCTGTAATGCGCCTGCCCGAAGATATCGATCAGACTAAAATATCGGCTGAGGGGAAAATAGATTTTCTCCGGGCCGGCCTGAACTTTTCTGACCATGTGGTAACAGGAAATGACATTCGTTCTGAACTCGACGGGCTCTTTACTGAACTTGGCATAGAAAGCACTAAAATACAGGGTGCCCCGCAGGATGTTTCATCAAAATTCGCTGACTTCTATCGTACCATCAAACCGGAGAACTAAACCCTGTATGCAAAAAGGGACTGAACCAACCCAACCCCGCCAATTTCATTTTTATCAGCAGAAAACAACAGGGCTGTTTGCAATAGCACTGTTAATGCTCGCTGGTTTATATGCCTGCAGCAACGACAACAATATAGCCGGTGCTTCATTTGTACAGAGCGGTCAGAATATTGCAATTGATACGCTCGAAGTAACTGATTTCGAACTGGTTGATCTGCTTACTTACACCGGTAATCTTAGCGTGTTTTCGGCCGGTCGTTTTACCGATCCGGTTTTGGGCACCATTGAAAGCACTGCATTTCTGGCCCCCGGCATTAACTCGGTAAGTTCTTCCGATTCCGTGCATGCAGGTGCCGAAGTTTATCTGGTGCTGCATCCGTTTTCTTTCTACGGAGATACGACGCAGACAGCAACTTTTAATCTTCATTTCATTGAACAGCGCTGGCGCCCGGTAGCCATACGCAAGGATTCTGAAATTGCGTTTAACCCCGCTCCCTTCGGGCAGGTGCAGTTTGCAGCCGGAACAGATTCCGTTTTATTCCAAATGCCGCAGCAGTGGGCTGATGAGTACCGGGATTTTTTCAACGAAGAAGACAGTCCGCTTGAAAATGTGCGCGAAAACCTTTTTGGCTTTGCCCTTGTACCTGCTGCTGAAACAAACGCAATCGTTAGTTTCCAAACCGAAGCAATCATCACAGACTCCCTCGGAAACCGAAATTATACGGGTACGCGCCTGCTTGTTGTGAACCCCGAAGTTCATGATGATGATGATAATGGCGGGGAAGACAGCAGCAACCGTTTCTTCCCTTCAGATAACGGAGATGATAACGGTAACGGCGACAATGGTAACGGAGGCTTTACAGACCCCTTCCCAAACCGGCAGTCTTTTTCAGCACCGTTCAGAGGCAATGGTTTTAATACGCTCCGATCCGACATCCCGGGCGAAAGTCCGGATGTGATCTCTGTATTTAACACCTTTGAACAGGTGTTACGTCTAAACCTCAACCTGGACAGCCGCGATTTTTCTTCTCAGGCTGTAAGCCGGGCTGAACTGCTGCTTTTTGAAGATCTCGGCCCGGCATCGGTACTTCCGGAAGGGCAGGTACGCAGCAGCAGCGGCCGCCTTCAGTTTTATGTGCTCAACGAAACCGAACGCAATTTTGAAGTGATCAAACTCCCCCTGTTCGAACCACCGGTACGCGAATCTGATTTATCCTATCGGGTGAATGTTACTGAATTTATCCAGACCTATCAGCTTGGCCGCCGTTCCGAAACTGAATTTTTTATAACATCAGGGCCCAATAACGGTCAGTTTACCCCTGCTTTCCTTGCTGCCCCTGGATCAGGTGAAAGAGCCCCGAAACTCATCATTACACGCATTAATCCGGAGAAATAAGTGAAGCAAACAGCAATAATTGCCCTGACACTCATCATGATCGTGCTTCCTTTCACGGCAGCACAGTCACAGGAAAGTCTGGTTCGCAGTGCTTCTGTTTATTCGGTACTCGGCCTTGGTATCCCGCAGGATTATATGTCGGTACACGGTACCGGGATGTCGCTCATTGGCGTAGCGACCCCCGACAGAACAAAAGGTACTCTCGCAAACCCGGCCATGTGGGGTACAACATACCTTACCCACATGACGGTATCCGGCAACGTTACAACCTTTTCTGCAAGTGATGGGGTTACAGATGCAAGTAGTACCCTTGTAGGTTTTGACCGGTTTCAGGTTCAGATCCCGGTATTAAGAGAACGCCTTGGCGTTTCTGCGGGTCTTTACCGGACTACTGATGTGCGCTACAGTTTTGTTGACCAAAACAGTATTGTTTTGCCAACCGCCGATTCCCTATCCGTTGTGGATTACCGAACATCCGTTACAGGAACCGGTGGAATTAACCGTCTTGAGCTTGGTTTTGGCCTTCGTTTAACCGATAATATATACGTAGGTTATGCCCCGTCTCTTAAATTTGGTGTTGTAGAAGAAGACAACCAAATTCTGTTTCAAAGCAGCCTGTACAGCCCGGTACGTTACGACGAAAGAACGCGCTACAGGGGGCTCGCACACCGGTTTGGAGCAATGGTAATCCTGCCTCGTGTTTTTTCTGCCAACGATCAGATTGTAATAGGTGCAACGGCTACCCTTCAATCTGAGTTAGAAGCAAGGCGACGGATAAACACCCGAATCCTCACCGGTCAGGTACTCAGTGATTTAGAGCTGATTCCCGAAAATGAATTTGGTGAACAAAATGTGACCTATCCGTTTGAGACAACCGTTGGTTTATCTTATTTTCCCACACGGTTTACCCTTTTCGCAGCAGAATTGCACTATCAGCAATGGAGCGAACTAAACGCCTTTGGTTCTGATGACAAACTGGCTTTCATGAAAGATCGTCTTCGTCTTGGGTTTGGTTTTGAGTATGATGCATTCAGCCGCGGAAATGAAGGTTTGTTTAACAGCCTTATTTACCGTGCCGGGGTTTCGTATGATAACGGCCACCTTTCCATCGATGGTACTGACATAGAAACGATGCTTTTTTCTGTAGGCTTAGGTATTCCATCCCGTTCAATGGGCTCATCAATCGATTTGAGCTTTGACTTCGGGATCAGAGGTACGGAAAACAATGGCCTTATTCGTGAAAGAATATTTGGATTACGAGCTTCGTTAAATTTCTCAGAACTTATGTTCCTGCAACGCAGGGTTAACTAACTCGATACAACTATCAGATTCATTATCGGAAATCTTATGAAAAAGCTGATCTTGCTACTGCTTGCCGGTTTGTTTGTTTATGACCCGGCCGTCGCTCAGGAAGAACCACCTACACCTTTAAACCTGCCACCAATTGCGGTTCAGTCACTTTTCGTAGAAAGTGTGAGGAATCAGCAGTTCGATGATGCCCTAAACTACGGCCGCTGGCTCATTGACTGGCGCCCCAAGGAAATGGAAAACAACCCCAATTATCGCGGAGACCGTAACTTCCGGCGGATGATTCAGGTTTATGAAGCAATTGGCGCACAGCAGACCGATCCAAGCCTCAGAGAAGCTTACGTGGATTCTGTACTCATTATGTATGAGCGCACTTTTATTACTTTTGACGAATCTGAAATTGATTTATTTGAGTGGAAACTAAACCGCGCCAGATTCATGCAAACCAATATGCGTTCTATTGCCAACGGGCGTGTGTTAACGATGGAAGAATATGCGCTTTTGTTTGAATTGGATATGGAACGCTTTATTCAGACAGGTGATGGCTATTTTATTAACTATCTGGTGAGTGAACTCGTTAACAACAGTTTTCGGGACAGAGCTATTCAGACTATGAACATAGCCGAACCCATTTCACCACAATCCGTACGGGCTCATTTTAATGAGCTGCGCGGAAGCCTGTTTCGCTCGCCTGAAGAGCGCATCGGGTTTTTGCTAACACAGATGGAAGGCATGGATGATGACGAACAGCTCGCTACCATGCAGGAACTGTTTGATCTGTACGGTCAGGCAGGGAACCGTGCCAAGCAGCGTGAGATGGCCATCACATTATATGAGCTGGATCCGACTTTTGAGAATATCATGCGAATGGCACAGTATGCGGAAAGCCAGGCAAACTACCGTGATGCCATCCGGTACTTTGGTGAAGCTTTTCAGGCTACAGACGACACACAAATCAGGGCTGAAATTAACCTCAAGTTAGCGGAAAATCATTTTGCCCTTGATGATCTGCAAACTGCCAGAACGTATGCCCAGCGTGCCATGCGTCTGCGCCCGAACTGGGGGGCACCACTCATGCGCATGGCTGATATTTACGCACAAGCCGTAAATAACTGCACCTCAGGTGGTCTCGAACGTACCGATAAAGCAGTGTACTGGCTCGTACTCGACTACCTCGAACGTGCCCGCAGGGTTGACAGCAGCGTTGCGAATATGGTGCAGCGCAGCATTGCAAGTTTTCAGGCCGTTACCCCCTCTGCTGAGGAAAAATTCTATATGAACTGGGAAAACGGCGATACGCTGCAGATTGGGGCGAATCTCAATGCATGCTACGAATGGATTAGTGAAAGCACAACTGTTCGGTAAAGACTAAGTATTTCAACAGTTCCATAAGGCTTTGAGAGTTCAAATGACGGCGAAAAAAGTCATTTTTTAACCTCTCAAAGCCTTTTTGGGATAAATAAATTTGTTTAACTCCGGCATACTGCCGATATTGAACAAGTCTTTGTTAAGACCACTGCCCGCCTGAATCAGCCCGCCTTTTTCTTCAGTGTAGCGGGGTACCGTCATGAGTTTGAAAGCATAAAAAGTATTTTAAGACGGTTCCGGAAGTTAAGAGATTCATACTTATGATATCTTCCCTCAGTAAGAAGGGTTCTCAACAATTAATTTTCAACCCGAATTAGTTGTTATAGTATAACACGTAATTCACTTCCACTGAAAGTCGGCAGGTTTTTAGTATAAACGGGCACAGCAGCAAAAAAAAGCATTGGCTTTTGAGGGTTAAGACTGAATTTGCCAGAAACCTTCAATTTATGGTATTTGTGCTTTGAAAAACCAACACGAATTACCCGGATGTTCGTCTGCAATCGAATACAAAACAAACAGACAGTAGCCCGGGTTGAAATCAGATCAATTTGATTTAAGAGTTGAAACCTACGCTTAAATCAGGTTTCCTAAAGAATTAAATGAATAACCGAAATCGGTCTCAGGTTTCGGAAATTACGCTTTTACGGTTATCTGAAAGCATTAGCGGGTATATCAATAAAATAAAGCGAGTTACTGAGTCAGCTAATTTTGATTCAAGCTCTTAACGGAATATAAAATCTTATACAAGATTCAGGCACAGCGCCTTCAAGGCTAATTAAACAGATCAAGATATACGAAGAATGGCTCAATCAAGAAAAAAGTCTAAACCAAAAAACCGAAGAAAAGGCCCTAAACAAAAAGGGCAGGGACAACAGCAGGTGAAACCAAAAAAAAATAACCCGCTGATTCCTGAATTTAATGGTCAGCAGCCTTCGCGCCCTGCGGGGGTTTACACCGGAGTATTGGAGATAAACGAAAAAGGTTATGGTTTTCTTAGAAAACTGAATCATGAATTTTCGAAAAAAGACAGCGATCCCTTTGTTCACGTGAATTTGGTACACATGCTGTACCTCAAACCCGGGCTTGTTCTTGAGTGTGAGTTAGAAGAAGACATTAAGGGTAACAGAAGGGTGAAGGAAATTCTGACTATAAACGACCGGCCCATTCAAAAATGGACAATGGCCAAGCGTTTTGAGCTTCAGACACCTATTATGCCGGTATCGCAGATTAAACTATCCCATAAGGCTGAAGAAACGGAAATGCGGGTTATTGACCTCATCGCCCCTATTGGCAAAGGGCAACGCGCAGTTATTGTAGCCCCTCCGCGAACCGGAAAAACCGTGCTCCTCAAACAAATTGCAAAGGCCATCGAAACCTATCATAAGAAAATCCACCTTGCGGTTTTACTGATTGATGAGCGCCCGGAAGAAGTGACTGATTTTATCCGGACTACAAGCGGGCAGGTGTTTGCTTCCTCTAACGACAATACAGTTGAAAGCCACACCCGTATTGCCGAACTTGCCCTCGGCTACGTGAAACGCCGTGCTGAAATGGGCGAAGATGTTGTGCTTCTGATCGATTCTCTCACGCGTATGGGCCGTGCTTATAACGCCGCTCAAACCGGCTCAGGCCGTACCATGTCCGGCGGACTCGATATACGTGCGCTCGAAATTCCCAAGCGTATTTTCGGTTCAGCCCGTAAAATTGAAGGCGCAGGCTCCCTAACGATTATTGCAACCTGCCTGATTGAGACGAATTCCCGTATGGATGACCTCATTTTTGAGGAATTCAAAGGTACAGGCAACATGGAGCTCGTTTTAGATCGTGATATTGCAAACGACCGCATTTTTCCTGCTATAAATATTGCAGCTTCCGGTACGAGGAATGAAGAAAAATTTATTGAGGATTCATCCATCGAAGAACGCAATGTGCTGCGCCGCTATCTGCTCCGGAAACCACCCAAAGATTCGATGCTAAGCCTGCTTCAGGTGCTCAAGCGAACAACAAGTAACCGCGACCTGCTTGAGCAGCTCGCAACGCTTACATAGGCGGGCGCTCGTTTTTAGGCCTGTTTTCCGTTTTAGCTTCATCATCCCTGAAAGATTCGGCACCATAGCGCTCAAGGCGAAACTGTTTGCCCAGATAAAGTCTGCGGGCTTCCTCATCTTCAGCGAGGCGGTCCGCAGTGCCTTCCATCAGTATTTTGCCTTCAAACATCAGGTATGCCCGGTCGGTTATGGCAAGAGTTTCATGCACATTATGATCGGTGATGAAGATGCCGATGTTTTTCTGTTTAAGGGTGTACACGATTTTTTGAATATCTTCCACAGCTATGGGGTCAACGCCCGCGAAGGGTTCGTCAAGCAGGATAAATTTGGGATTAGTGATCAGTGCACGGGCAATTTCAGTACGCCGCCGCTCACCGCCTGAAAGGGAATAGCCGAAGCTTTTTTCAACGGCCTGAAGGTTGAATTCTTCAATGAGCCCGGAAGCTTTTTCGCGCCGCTCTTTTTTTGAAATGCTGGTGAATTCAAGCACGGATTCAAGATTTTCACGCACGGTGAGGTTGCGGAATACGCTCGCTTCCTGCGCGAGGTAGCCAACCCCTGCACGGGCACGCCGGTACATGGCCATGCGTGTAATCTTTGTTTTATTCAGGTAGATATTTCCGCTGTCGGGGCGTATAAGCCCCATAAACATGTAGAAAGTCGTTGTTTTTCCGGCTCCGTTCGGGCCTAAAAGCCCTACAATTTCCCCCTGATGCACATTGATGGATACCTCGTTCACGACCGCTTTTTTCTTATAGGTTTTCACCAGGCGGTCGGAGTGCAGAATTAGATTTTCGGATGTAGGGGGAGCTTCGCTCATCCTGAATAAACTGATTTGAAATTTAGCAAGTAGCTGAGTTCCGGTATTTCAGGATTTCAGTCTTTAAAGTAGGTGTGAATCTGCTCAATAAAAGCTTGTGTGAGGCGGATGCCGCTGAGCACATCCGCAACGTTGCAGCTCTCAACGGTAGTGTGCAGGTAGCGCGTCGGGGTGGAAATGCAGGTTACCTGTGCGCCCACACCTGTAAGGTATTGCAGCGCCGCTGTGTCGGTACCACCTGCGGTGAGCAACTCCCGCTGATGCGCAATATCCCGCTCGCGGGCCAGAGCTTCGGTGAATGCGACGAGCTTCGGCGTGCAGATTACACTTCCGTCCATCACTTTAATGGCGGTGCCTTCTCCCAAAATCGAAATTTTTTGATGCGTGTCTGCACCGGGGAGGTCGTTGGCCAGGGTTACATCGAGAGCAAGGCCAACCTCCGGCTGAATGGCGTGGGCGGCAACGCGGGCGCCGCGCAAGCCTACTTCCTCCTGTACTGTGAAAACGGCGTAAAAATCAACCCCGGTAACTGTTGCACGTTTGAGCGCTTCTATGAGGATGTAAACCGAAATACGGTTATCCAGCGATTTGCAGCTTAGGTTGTTGCCAATACGGCTGAGTACCTGACTCCGCGTAATGGGCGTGCCGACCGGCACGACTGCTGAAACTTCCTGCTCACTGAGGCCGCAGTCTATGAAAAGCTCGGTCGTTTTAGGCGTACGCTTTTTTTCCTCGTCAGACTGCGTGTGGGGTGCCTTGCCGCCAATGATGCCAGGTAAATCTTGTTTGCCGTGTACAATCACCCGCTGATTCAGCAGCGATTTGGCATCAAAACCACCCAGGGTGTGAAACCGGATAAATCCGTTTTTATCTACACCGGTTGAGATCAGAGAAATTTCGTCGAGATGCGCTGCCGCCATTACCTTACGGCTGCCGCCTTTTTTCCGTACGATTAGGTTTCCCATGCCATCGGTACGTAATTCGTCGGCAACACCGCTCAGAGCATCTGCGACAACTTCCCGTACGGGATCTTCAAAACCGGGAGCACCAGGCGTTTCACAGATTTTTTTAAGTAAATCGAAGTCAATTTTCAGGTGAGGCATGGTGTGCTTTTCAGGCAGGTTGCAGGTGGTTGAGCATGGATTCGAAAATGAGGCGGCCGTCAGTGGAGCCGAGTTCGGTCTCACAGGCCCGTTCAGGATGAGGCATCATCCCCAAAACATTACGATCTTTGTTTACGATTCCGGCGATGTTATTTAGCGATCCGTTCGGGTTCGCTTCCGGAACCACATCCCCCAAAGCCGTGCAATAGCGAAACACGACCTGACCATTTTCTTCGAGGGTTTTGAGGGTTTCCGGAGGGGCGGTGTAGTTTCCTTCGCCGTGTGCAATGGGGATCTGAAGGGCTCGGCCGGGTTCAATCAGGCTGCTGAAGGGCGTATCAGTTTGTTCGGTGCGCAGGTACAGCTGTTTGCAGCGGAATTTCAGGTTCTCGTTGGCGAGCATGGCGCCAGGGAGCAGCCCGGCTTCAAGCAAAATCTGAAATCCGTTGCAGATACCAATTACGAGCCCGCCTTTGTTTGCGAATTTCACTACATCCTGCATAACGGGCGAAAAGCGCGCGATAGCCCCGGAGCGCAGGTAATCGCCGTATGAAAAGCCGCCGGGAACAATTACGGCATCGGTTTTGCCAAGACTGGTTTCTTTGTGCCAAACGAAACGGACGTCGGCAGCAAGTACATGTTTTAAGGCGTGATAAGCATCGTGATCGCAATTGGAACCGGGAAATACAAGAACTGAAAAGGTGGCCATCAGGAGGTTTCCTCCATAATTTCAATTTCAAAATCTTCCATCACTTCGTTGGCAAGTAGTTTTCGGGCGGCCATTTCCGCAGCTTCACGGGCCTGCGATACAGTGCCGGCTTCAATATCGAGCTCAATCATCTTGCCGATCCTTACATCTTTGATGCGATGGTAGCCCAGGTTCTGTAAAGCTCCAAGCGAAGCCTTGCCTTTGGGGTCGAGAATGGAGGGTCTGAGGGTGACGTAAACCCGGATTTTGTACATGTGTGTGATGAGTTTGGTTCCGGTTGAGGGTGTGCGCTAATTTACCGTTTTATGTGGGAAACGACCACAGGAATCATTGCGAAGCTCAGGTGCAGACAGCTATGTTTAGGGGCGCTGAGACGGTATAAAAAAGAAAGCCCGGGAAGATCAGATCCCGGGCTTTTGTTAGCGTAATATGAAGCGATTTGCTTCAGGTGTCATCTTGATTGATTGTGTGAAATGGTCGTTTTGGAACCGCATACCCGGCTAACTCAAAAAATGAACTGATACCTGAGCGTGAAGCCGCGGCCCGGCATCGGGTAGCGGAATGCGCTGCCATCAACGCGGCTGAGATGGTTGCGGTAGTTTTCGTTGAACAGATTGTCCACCCGTGCGGTGAGCAGATGGCGGCCGCCTGCATCGAATCGGAAGCCCGCAAATACGTTAATTAGGGTGTAAGATTCGGTGATGTCTTCGTTTTCGGTTACCTTATCCTGCTCGAAAGCATGAATGAGCTCTGCGCCCAGGTTCCACATGGCTGTGTCGTAGCTGAGACGTGAGCGCAAACGCATGGGCGGTATAAAGGGCAGGTTGCTGTCGTCGTTGAGCCGCTGTGCCCGTACAAAATCAAGTCCGGCGGCTGTAGTGATGTTCCGCAGCGGGCGTATAACGGCATCGGCCTCAAAACCGAAGTAACGGGCATCATCGGCGAGCACTACAAACACAGGCAGTTCTGATACGGGCTCCGTTTCGCCGGTTGGGTTGTAGTAGATAAAGTTATTGATATGGTAATAGAAGGTGCTTAGCTCAATACCGAAGCGCGTTGTGGCAAAACTACCGAAGAGGTCGATACCCAGGCCGGTTTCATTTTTGAGGTTCGGATCCCCGATTTCATAAGCCCCGGCGCCAATATGCGCGGCATCGGTAAAGAGCTCTTCTATGGAAGGTGCCCTGAATGAGCGGGCAAGCTGCAGCCCGCCCTCGAAGTTGCCCTGCTGAAAGTGGATGCCGGCCGAACCGCTGAGTGAAAAATCAGTGCGTGTGGGCTTTTCAGGCTGATCAAAGCGTGAGTTGGCAAAAGTATCGAGGAAGGAATAGTCCCCGCGCAGGCCGGTCTGCAGGCTGAGTTGCGGTGTGAGCGGAATGTCGGCATAGCCGAAAAGGGCAAGATTGAGGTTGCGGCCATCAGGCGTAAGTCCCTCTTCGCCACCTACGTTAAGCATGCGCATGTAGCTGCTCGCCCCAAGGGCACCGCTGATTTCGTGCTGTGATTCAGATCTCACAAATAAAACGGAGCCGCTGAAGGTGAGGGTGCGGAAATCAATTTCGATATCCTCGTCTTTGGATCCGTCATCCTCAAATTCAATTTCTACTTCGCGATGACCATACCGGCTGAGGTTGAACCGAAGCTGTGTCTGATCAAACAGGCCGTCGTGATTAAACTGACCAAAGCCGCTAAGGTTAATCCGGTTCAGGCGGATTTCGATCAGCTCATCATCGTCACTGATTTCTTCCGGCAGGCCGTAGGTTTGTTCGAGGCCGCTCAGGGAGAGGCCGCCCACAAAACTGTCGTTGCGAAAGGCCACCCCCAGCGCACCGTTGAAAGCTTCATTAAAGGTATCGGGCAAAACGCCGGAAGGGGTGCGAAAATCACCGGTATTTCGGTATGAAAGTCGGGCGGTAAAAGCAGTTTGATCAAGGCCATAGGTAAATCGGCCAAAAGTTGAGCCACCGTCGTTTACCGTCGTGCCGGTGAGGCTCAGCCGGCCGCTTACACCGCTATGCCACTGTGTCGGAATGTCGTTGTTTATCAGGTTCACGACACCGCCCATAGCACCTGAGCCGTACAGAAAACTTGCCGGACCGCGTACAATTTCGATTCGCTCAGCAGCCTCGATATCCAGCGATGTTGCGTGATCCGGCGCTGTTTCGCCTAAATCACCCATTCTTTCACCGTTTTCAAGCACTAAAACACGGTCGCCGTCGAAACCACGAATTACCGGTCTTGAAGGAGCTGCACCGAAACTGCGTACATTCAGCCCGGGCAGAAATTGCATGGCTTCCCCAAAATTATCTGACGAACGCTCCTGAAGGTTATGCATGCTTAGTGCAGCAGACGGGCGGAATGATCGGTTGCTTCCGGAGGGTGAACTTGTAATAAGGATGCTCTCCCGGTTAAGAAGGTCGGGCATGAGCTTAATGCGGAGTTCAGGCGCAGCGGGGAGGCTAACCCGAAGCTCTTTTGTGATAAATCCTACATATGAAATGCGCAGACGCACTTCTGACAGCTCAGACGGGATACTGAGTGAAAAATTGCCGGCAGCGTCAGTAACGCTTCCTGTGCCAAGTTCGGGAATAAAAATGCTCGCACCCTGCAAGGGGGTATCAGTATCATCAGTGATGACCCCGCTGAGTTCATGCGACTGTGCGAGGTTAAGTAGAGTTATTATGAGTAGCGTTATAAACATGGCTTAATGATAGGTTGTTTTGAGTGTAAATGCAATAGAGTTGCATAAAACGGAAGAAAAGACTTGCGGTAAGCTAATCGTAAGAACAAGCTGAATTAATTTAGGCTTGCCTAAATTAAAAATCAATAGTTTTGAATAGAGATAAAAATTTTTGAGGAAGAAGATTCGTTGTTTGGCCTCAGTATTTCGGAATAACAGCTTATATGCCTATATTAAGAAGCACTAATTTTTGTTTTATCTAAACTTTATGAAACCAAAACTCAGCGAAGCGCAGGAAGATTATCTGAAGCACATTTTTCTGTTAAGTGAGCATAATGACGAGCTGGTTTCAGCTCTGTTGCTTGCCGAACATCTGCAGGTAAAACCGGCTTCGGTCACCAATATGCTGAAAAAGCTGGCAGAGCTTAATTTAATTGATTACAAGCCCTATTACGGCGCACGGCTTACGCGCGCCGGAGAACTTGTTGCCCTCGAGGTACTGAGGCATCACCGGCTGCTTGAACTTTATCTGTCTGAAATTCTGGGTTTTGGATGGGAAGAAGTTCATGAAGAAGCTGAGCGGCTTGAACACGTAATCAGTGAGCGCCTTGAAGCCAGAATTGCTGAGAAACTCGGGCATCCGACGCACGACCCTCACGGAGATCCTATTCCGACTGTTGACCTGCAGCTGCCTGAATCGCCCGCCCGCTTTAGCCTCACCAGTCTTAAACCGGAACAGCAAGGCTCTGTTGCAAGGGTGCGCACGCAGGATTCCGGAACCCTCAACATGTTGTCAAGGCTTAACTTAACCCTTGGTGCTCAGCTGCGGGTGCTTTCGGTTGAGCGGGACGGTATCCGAATTGAAACAGATGGTGATACTTTTCTCCTGCCGGCCGATCTGGCCTCAAAAATTTTGATAGAGCTAAATAACTGATACCGGAAAATACCATGAAATCACCCAAATACATTTTATTTACAGCTTTTCTGCTCGTCTTACTCATTAGCCTTGCTTCCTGCACCTCTGATGATGCCGCCGGCGATGACCGCCCGTTTGTGGTAACCACTACTATGATGCTCGAAGATCTGGTTACTCAGATTGCGGGCGGGCATGTTCGGGTACAGGGGATGATGGGCCCCGGTGTTGATCCTCACCTTTATCGCGCAACACCGGCTGATGTCCGCCGGCTTGAGCAGGCCGATCTCATTATCTACAACGGCCTTTTTCTCGAAGCCCGCCTTGCCGATGTGCTCTCACGCATGCCTGAACGCAGTTTCGCTGCGGCCGAAAAGCTTGACCGAAACGCGCTGATCGAAGCCACCGATTTCGGCGGCAGCTACGATCCGCACGTATGGTTCGATGTTTCACTCTGGGCTGAAATTGCCCTGCTTACAGGGGAGCGCCTTGGCGAACTCGTGCCTGAGGCTGTTGAAGAAATCAGGGCCGGAGCACAAGCCTACGCAGCAGAACTGATGTTACTTCATGAGTGGGTAAAGGCCGAGATTGCAACTATACCAGAAAGCCGCCGCGTGCTCATTACCGCGCACGATGCTTTCGGCTATTTCGGCCGCGCATATACTATTGATGTCCGCGGCCTTCAGGGGCTGAGCACCCAGAGTGAAGTCGGGCTGCAGGATGTGAGCCGCATGGTTCGCTTTATTATGGATAATGAAATCCCGGCTATTTTCCTTGAAAGCAGCATCGCCCCGCGCTCCATTCAGTCGCTAATGAACGGCGTACGCGACCGCGGCGGCCAGATAAGTCTGGGAGGGGAGCTGTTTTCAGATGCAATGGGCAACCGCGGCACCCCGGAAGGTACCTACACCGGCATGGTACGACATAATGTAAACACCATCGTTCAGGCCCTTAAATGACTCATGCAAGCAAAACCGGGGCATCAGCACCGCCCGTAGAGGTGCATGACCTCACCGTATCCTACCAAAATAAACCAGTGCTTTGGGATGTGGATTTTACCCTGCCCGAGGGTACGCTCACAGCCATTGTAGGGCCGAACGGCGCCGGGAAATCAACCCTCATCAAAGTTATAATGGGGCTGATTGAGCCGGTTTCCGGGCACGCTCTCATCTACGGCAAGCCTTTGCAGCAAATGCGCAAGCGCATAGCCTACGTGCCGCAGCGCGAAAGTGTGGACTGGAATTTTCCTGTTAGTGTGCTCGATGTGGTGCTAATGGGCCGTTACGCACACCTGAAGATGTTTCGCAGACCGGGCCGCCGCGACCGTGAACTTGCTCTGCAGGCGCTTGAAAAAGTGGGCATGGCGGCTTACTCCGACCGGCAGATTGCTCAGCTCAGCGGCGGGCAGCAGCAGCGCGTATTTCTGGCCCGCGCCCTCGCTCAGGATGCCGACATCTACTTTATGGATGAACCCTTCGCCGGCGTGGATGCTTCTACCGAAGAGCACATCCTGCAGCTGCTGCGCGAGCTTCGCTCAGCGGGGCGAACCGTAATTGTGGTACATCACGACCTGCAGACCGTCTCCGATTATTTCGACTGGGTGCTGATGCTCAACCTCAGGCTGGTAGCTATCGGGCCCATGGAAACCACCTTCACCAAAGAAAATCTGCAAAAAGCCTACGGCGGGCGGCTGAATATTCTCACGCAGGTAATCGAACTTTCACGGCGCGAAAACTTTGTGAGGGAAACCGAACATGACTGAAATCTGGGCAGATTTCTTCCTGCTGCAGGATCCAAACCTGCGCTGGGTGCTTGCCGGTACGGTGATGCTGGGGCTCTCTGCCGGAGCGCTCGGCTGTTTCGCGGTACTTCGAGAACGCGCCCTGGTGGGAGATGCTGTTGCCCACTCCGTTTTGCCCGGCGTTTGTCTTGCCTTTATAATAACCGGCGATAAAGACCCCCTCGCCCTGCTCATAGGTTCGGTCGTTTTCGGATGGATCAGCTTACTTGTAATGGATTTCGTGATCCGGAATTCCAAGATTTCGACCGATACATCCATCGGGATGGTACTGTCGGTCTTTTTCGGCCTGGGCGTGGTAATGCTCACCTGGATTCAAAACAGCGGTAACGCCAATCAGAGCGGGCTCGATGCCTTCCTGTTCGGCAATGCTGCTTCCATGCTTCCCGAAGATGTATTGTTGTTTGGTTTTGTGAGTGTGATGGTGCTCGTAACCATCATTCTGCTGTTCAAAGAGCTCAAACTGGTAAGTTTTGATCCCGGCTTTGCTACGGTAATCGGATACCCGATGAAGCGGATGGAGGTGCTCATGGCTACGCTGCTGGTCGTAACCATTACGGCGGGTCTGCAGGCTGTGGGCGTGGTACTGATGGCGTCGATGCTGATCATCCCCGCAGCAGCGGCGCGTTACTGGACCGATTCCCTTGTTGTGATGTTGGTTATTGCTGCCGGAGTTGGGGCCATATCGGCTATTTCGGGTACTTTTGTGAGCTACACCGCGCCCTCCATGCCAACCGGTCCGTGGATGGTGGTTTCGGCAGCGGCGCTGTTTACCCTCTCTTTTTTCTTTGCTCCGGCCCGGGGAGAGTTCCAGAAATGGCGGAGGCGGCGCAGGCAGCAGGAAAAAGTCTCGGGCGAAAATATCCTCAAAACACTCTACAAACTCGAAGAGCGCGACGGACTTTCGGCCCGCTCCCGAACGCGCCGTGAAATCCTGAAAAAACGACGGATGGAGCCTGCAAGCCTCAAAAAAGGGCTGAGGCGCCTGGTAAGTCAGGGTTTGGTGCAACATCTTAAAGGTCAGCCGTCGGGTTACCTGCTCACTGAAGGCGGCCGTGAGGAAGCCAAACGCATTGTGCGCATTCACCGGCTTTGGGAGCTCTACCTTACCGAAAAACTGCAGCTGCCCGGCGACCATGTGCATGATCCTGCCGAATCGATGGAGCATGTGATAACACCTGAGCTGGAGCAGCAGCTGATGCGCATCCTCAACAACCCCGAAGAAGATCCGCACAACAAGCGCATCCCCAAAGCAAGCCCCCGTAGCGGAGGAGCCGCCTTATGACTACTTTCTGGATTATCCTCACTGCCTGCCTTGCTTCAGCGGCCTGTGCGCTGGTCGGTACTTATTTGGTGCTCAGAAAGCAGGCCATGCTGGGCGATGCCATTTCGCATGCCGTACTGCCGGGCATTGCCATCGCATTTCTGCTTACAGCCTCCCGTAACACTTTCCCCATGCTGCTGGGCGCCGGTGCGTTTGGCCTGCTTACGGTGTACCTCACCGAAAAACTGCAGGAGCGCGGCCGCCTTATGAATGATGCTTCCATGGGCATCGTTTTCACGACTTTGTTCGCTATCGGCGTAATCATCATCACCCTGTTTGCCTCCTCCGTTGACCTCGACCACGAGTGCATTTTGTTTGGGGAGATTGCCTACGTGCCCTGGGATATCTGGTTCTTTGCCGGCATGAACATGGGCCCCCGCCCCGTCTGGATTTTAGGACTGGTGCTGGTCATTAACCTGATTTTTATTCTGGGATGCTACAAAGAGCTCAAAATTTATGCTTTCGACCGGCAGCTTGCTGTAAGTATGGGTATCCCGGTTGCCTTTATACACTACGGGCTGATGGGCACGGTTTCGTTTTCAACCATCGCTTCCTTTGAGAGTGTCGGGGCTATACTTGTGGTTGCTCTTATTGTAGTACCCCCTGCGACGGCCTATCTGCTCACCCGGAGGCTTTCTGTGATGCTCGTTCTTGCCGTCGCTTTCGGCGTGCTCAGCTCATTAAGCGGGTATTACCTGGCATATATTACAAACACTTCCATTGCCGGTGCCATCGCAGTTATGGCCGGCATTTTCTTCGCATTGGCCCTGTTTTTTAGCCCGCTCGACGGCGTTTTCATCCGAAGAAACCGTAAAGTTACGTTGGAAGCTCCCGAAGCCGTTGCGGGCATGGCGGCCGGAAAAAACAGGGAAGACAGCATCCCCCTAACCTAATATGAGTAAACAACAACCGGCACGGTTCCATAAGCTATGCCTCATTTTTGCAGGCGGTGCCCTGGGTACGGGCGCGCGCTTCGGGCTTATTCTGCTGAGCGGTGCGGAGGCCGACCGGGTTTATTGGGTAATTCTGGCTGAAAATCTGAGCGGATCTTTTTTACTCGGCTATGTTTCGGCGCGCCTGCGCATGGTTATGCTGAAGGCGAGCCCGTGGGCGCCATTTCTCGGCACCGGTGTGCTGGGCTCGTTCACTTCCTTTTCGGCCTTTTCGCTGGACATTCTGAATACGGCGGCTGTTTCTTTTTGGATGATGAGCTTCTATATCCTAAGTAGTTTTCTGGGCGGAATCACGGCCGTATTGTTCGGGCTCCGCTTGGGATTGAAGCAGGGGAGGAAAATACAGAAATGAGCACGAAAGTTCTTTTTTTGTTGGTTATGATGGCCGGGGGAGCCGGTGCACTTTGCCGTTATGCTGTGAATGAGGTAACGGGCAGATTTATAAAAACACGATATCCTTTTGGGACGATGGTGATCAACACAAGCGGCAGTTTTGCTGCCGGTTTCATTGCCGGGTATGTCTTGCTCCATCCGGCGTGGATGCCCGACTGGGCTGTAATCGTGCTGCTATCGGGCTTTTTAGGCGGTTACACCACCTTTTCGACCTGGATGCTGCAAAGTATCGACCTGCTCAGGTTGAAAACCACGCTCAGGTTTGTACTGAATATTGCGCTCAGCATTGCCTTTGGCATTGCGGCAGCCGCTTCGGGATTTGCGTTAGCGGGTTGGGTGATGTAGGCAGGGGTCAGCTTCCGAAAGGCCGCCTCAGCACAAAACCGTTTAGCCACTCCTGTGTGCGGTGATAATACACGCTGTGGTAAAAATCCCGGCGGATTAGGGTCCAGTTGTTGAAAGGGAAACGCTCATTGCCCATTCTGGAGCGGTCAAAAACGAACACCCGAAACGGATCATTGCGGTCGTATCCGTAAATCCAGCGCAGTTCACGGCCGAACATTTCCTCGTACCAGGGCGGACCAAAAACGATGTAAATCATACCCAAATCTGTTTTCCAGCCGGCTTTGTGGTTAGAAAACTGTTTGTTGGCTTCCACAACGCGCTCATAATACAGCTGCATCACTTCGCGGGCGAGTTCCGCGCTTTCAAGGTTTTCAAGCCAGAAACGCTCAACGGCGCGGAGGAGCTCGCGGTCATTTTCAAGCTCCATGAGCTGCTGATGCTCGCGGTCGTTCATCAGATAAATCAGGGGTTCGGCCATTTCACGGGCGCTCGAAATTTCAGGGAAGTAAGGAGTGCGCATGCCAAAATCGCGGGCCCGGAAAACAATTGCATCGGAAGGGTTAGCAGATGCGTTTTGCGAAGTAAATACCTCAAACCGAAAGCTGCCGATATCGGGTGGTTCGATAGTGAACTCAACCTCAATAGCACCGAACTCGTCAGCAAACAGCCGGGTTTGCGCTTCCAGTACCTCGCTCTGCCCGTAGTTTATACCCCTGAGCCGTATGGAGTTAGCCGGAAGGTTCCGAAACGACATGTGCCGTGCGGGCTGATGATCTGATTCGAACTCGAGTAGCCGCATGTGCGCATAAATGGGTGGATCGTCGGGGCTGCGGGTGATAAAATACCGAAAGGTGAGGGTTTCAAAAGCGCCGGGCACATCGTAGGTGCCAATGCTAACAGGGCCGGGCTCCTCATCGCTGTTTCCAAAAAGGCTGATACCGGTAAGCAGTCCGGACTCGTCATCGAGGTCGGGTAACTGAGCTGTAACGCTTCTGCTCAGGAACTGACCGGAAGCCTCATCCTTAATTGAGAGAGTTATGGTATAAAAGCCGGGATTAACCCGGAAGGTTTCCTCATAGCGGATGCGCTCGGAGCGCTGAACGGTTAGTTCGGGGTCTCCTTCAATTACATGAGTGCTGGTACGCGTATAAACCGATTGGCCTGAACGCTGAGTGGCTTCATCCGGGAGGATTTCGAAGCGAGCCTCAATTTTTGCCGTCGGTATTCCTTCGCGGGTAATAAATACGAGGCTGTTTTTGGCAAGCGAAACAGAAACATTCAGGAAAGGATCGCCAGCCTCAGTATAATTGCCGTCGGCACTGAGTGTAAATTCCGGTGCCCCTTCTGTGAGGATCAGCCGCTGACCTGTATCAACCGTATCAGGAAAATGCGTACGGGCACAGCCCGCAATAGTGGTCAGGAGAAACAAAACTGACAGGGACACTGCATAAAAACGGAAAATCATAAGGGCCTGGCTAAGAGGTCGGAATGTTACAGGAGATATAAAATCAGATATTTATAAAGTCAATTTCAAGAGAAAAGATTCATAAACCGAATAAATGATAAAGCCGGGCGGCCTGGGTAATTGAGGGGCAGAAAAAGAAACGCGAACAAAGCGTGTCTGATTGAATTTAAAAAATTAGGAATTTCAACTGCGTTTACCACGAAAAATTAAGAATTTAGGGTTTTGGCATACAGGATCTAAGTGTTTATTGTGGTAATCCGTAGTTGTAATTCACTTTATATTGTATTAATATCCAAATTGCCAACAAATACACGGCATTCTATCTAAAAGCCATATTGAGCGCAAGAGACTTCCCTGGTACCCCAACGAAACAAAACGTGATCAGGTATTAAATAAGTCAGAAAACTTGTGCTTGAGAAGGCGAAAAACTCACATATGGTTAAACTAACTCATGAGGTCATCTATGATTAAAAAGATACTAGCGTTCGCAGTATTGAGTTTAGTCGTGTTGATCCCCGTTGTTGCTTCGGCTCAAACCGGCTCAATTACGGGTTCAATTACGGATGCTCGGACAGGGGAGGGGTTGCCTGGCGCAACTGTTTTCCTGCCTGAACTAAGTCTTGGTCAATCGACCAATCTCGACGGAGAGTACACAATTAATAACGTACCTGCAGGTACCCATAATGTTAGGGTTACTTATGTAGGCTACGTAGGCCGTACGGTTTCCGTTACCGTTACAGCAGGTGCAACTACTACCTTAAATGTAGAACTTCAGCCGGACCGGCTTGAACTTCGTGACCTGGTTGTTACCGGTTACGGTGTACAGCCACGGCGCGAGGTAACCGGTTCTATTGCTCAGGTGCGTGGCGAGCAGATTGCCAACCTTCCTGTACAAACCTTCGACAGCGCTATCCAGGGTCGTGCAGCCGGTGTTACCATTACATCAGCTTCCGGTCAGCCGGGTGGTGCCCTTCGCGTTCGTGTTCGTGGTACAGGCTCTATCACCGCCGGTAACGACCCGCTGTTTGTAGTTGATGGTGTGCCCATTACTGTAAACACCGACGGTTCCACACAGGCTTCATCTAACGCGCTTGCAGCTATCGACCCGAGCGACATCGAGTCGATCGAAATTCTTAAGGATGCAGCTGCTGCTTCTATCTACGGTGCTCAGGCTGCCAACGGTGTAGTTCTTATTACTACCCGCCGCGGTCAGGCAGGTCGTACACAGTTCCAGATTACCTCACAGGTAGGTACACGTGAAGCGGTTAACAAGTATGACATGCTTACCGGCCCTGAATGGGTACAGATGCAGATCGAAGGCCGTCGTAACGATGCGATTGTAAATGCCCGCCGTGGTATTTCCACAGCGCTCAACAATCCTGATACACAGGAAAGTAATTTCCGTAACAGTGCCCTTGTGCGTAATGAGTTGATTAACCTCCCTGAATTCGCTACACCTGAGGAAGAAACTGCTTTCTTCAACAACCTCAGAGATCCGAATATCACTTCCCTTGAAGAGTTCCTGCGCTTTGTGCCAAACTACGATTGGCAGGATGCTATTTACCGTACAGGTAACACCCGCAGCGTAAACGTAAGTGCACGTGGCGGTACAGAGCAAACAAGATTCTTTGTATCAGGTGCTTACGAGTATCAGGAAGCGCAGATTATTCAGTCCAACTTTGAGCGTTTCAACGTTCGTACCAACCTTGACCACCGTGTAAGCGAGCTTTTCTCACTTGAGACAAGTATTGCGCTTGCTACAACCTCTCAGTTTGGTTCTATCGCTGACGGTAACTGGATAAACGGTCCGTTTTTCGCGGCTCCGTATGCGATTCCTATTCAGCCTATCTTCAACGAAGACGGAACATTTAATGAGGCTGTTACCGGCGATTACAACATCATTCAGGGTGTTAACCTTGAGCAGCGTACCGGCCGTACCAATCAGGTAATTGGTAATCTTGCAGCCAATTTCCAGATTACACCAAACATCGTACTTCGTTCTTTCTTTGGTCTGGATTACCGTAATGTGCGTGACACCAACGTACGTCCGCCGGAAATCCCTTCTTTTTCAGGTTTTGGCGGTCAGGTATTTGAGGCCAGCCGCGACGTAACCAACTGGAACACCAACCACACGGTTTCTTACTTCAACACCTTTGATGATATCCACAGTGTATCGGGTGTTGCCGGTTTTGAATACCGCCAGCAGCAGCGTGAATCTTTCAGTGCTACAGGCCGTGGTTTTGGAAGTGGTCTGTTTACAACGCTGAACAGTGCCGCTGATCCGTTCGGCGTAGGCGGTTTCTTTACTGAATTCCGTATTGCCGGTTTCTTTGGCCAGGTTCGCTACGACTACGACAAGCGCTACTTCGCAACCGCAACGGTTCGTTATGATGGCTCTTCCCGTTTCGGTGAAGACAATCAGTGGGGTCTGTTCTACTCCGGTTCTTTGGGCTGGGAGCTTACCCGCGAGCGTTTCCTTGAGAATGTTGACTGGCTCGATCAGTTTCAGCTTCGTGCCAGCTACGGTGTAACCGGTAACTC